>JAYUAH010000483.1:0-4052 GCA_043741415.1 Betaproteobacteria bacterium | reverse complement strand
TAAATCTAGGCTACCAGATATCATCACTGAGATCACTGAATATCGCAAGCGACGATGGTATAGCAAACCGTGATGTGAATAATATCATGGATTTAGTGGAAAAAGCATACAGTTATGTTGCCAAAATCAAACGCCACACCCTAGGGTGTGGCGTTTTAGTTGAATAGCCCAAGACCGGTCGCAGTAATACAGGGGAATACGGCTATTCGGCGACTTTCGGCTTGACCTTGGTTCTGGCGGCAGGCTTGGCTTTGGTCATCGCCTTGGCTGCGGGCTTGGCTTCCGGGGCCGCTGCCTTGGGGGCCGGCGGGGCGTTGCGATCGATGACTTTGCTGCCGCTGACTTCAATCTCAACACGGCGATCGGGCTGCAGGCACGCACGTATGGCCGCACGGCTCATTTTGGGACCTCTGCAGTCATTGGGCTTGGTCACCGGCTGCGATTTGCCTTTGCCCACGGCGGTGATCTTACCCACATCCAAGCCTTTGCCTTGCAGGTATTTCTTCACTGTTTCCGCACGGCGTTCGGACAGGCGCTGGTTGTAACGCACGTTACCAATACGGTCGGTGTGCCCCGTGGCTAGGATGGTGTCATGTTGCGTGCCGCGCAGTGCATCAGCGAGTTCTTCCAGCTTGCGGCGGCCTTCGGGTTTGAGCGTTGCTTTGTCGAAGTCGAACAAGGCATCGGCCGACAGCGTATAGCGCTGCGGCGCGGGTGCGGGCGGCACTGCCACCACCTTCGGCGCGGGCGCCGGCGCGGGTGCCGCGGACGCGGGCGGCGCCACCGGCGCTCTGACCACGGGCTTCGGTACCAGGTCGGGATCGCATTCGAGAATAGCGCGTGCCGGTGTCCAGTCGCTGGTGCGCACGCACACGTCATAGCCCTGCGCTTTCACTACGGCATTGTTACCGGCGGTATCGAGCAGGTAGCCCTGGTTACGGAAGTTGCCGGTCGCGGTCTCTGGAGAATTCGAGCAGCCGCCGATGACCGCGAGGGTTGCGAAAGCTATAAGTGTTTGTTTTAAAATCATTTTTTATTTACTCCCGTCGGTTAATCGTGTTGGCGCTTACGGCGGTGGATCGAGGGTAGATCGCGCTGCGTAACGGCCATAGTGATCATAAATAACTACTTAACTTTAAAAGTATAGCATGGTGATTAAGCAAGCACAGCGTCACACCTTGTGCCGCTTCTGTTGTTTAAAATGCGTGTCAAAAACGCACCCGTCATTAACGTCGAGCCACATCAGCGTCGCGCGCGTCCAAATGCGGCCTTGGGTGTGTCCGCGCGTGCTAAAATCTATCGGTTTAGCCGCCCGCGCGAGCCCCGTTGTTACATTTTGGGCGGGCGCAATCACGGCATAAAGCCACTTTTTTGTACCCGTTTGTACTTATTGCACCTAATTAAGCCCATCAATGGATCAATTCGCCAAAGAAATCGTCCCGGTCAGTCTCGAAGAAGAAATGCGCCGTTCGTACCTCGATTACGCCATGAGCGTGATCGTCGGGCGCGCGCTCCCCGATGTGCGTGACGGCTTAAAACCGGTGCACCGCCGCATTCTGTTTGCCATGCACGAATCGAATACGGTGTGGAACCGCTCCTACGTAAAATGCGCGCGGGTGGTCGGTGATGTGCTGGGTAAATACCATCCGCATGGCGATTCGGCCACGTATGAAGCGCTGGTGCGCATGGCGCAGGATTTCTCGATGCGTTATCCGTTGATCGACGGCCAGGGTAACTTCGGCTCGGTCGATGGCGATTCTGCTGCAGCGTATCGTTACACGGAGTGTCGTCTCGAGCGCATCACCTCGGAGTTGCTCGCCGACATCGACATGGAAACCGTCGATTTCGTGCCGAATTATGACGGCAAGGAAAACGAGCCGGTGACGCTGCCGGCGCGCGTGCCCAATCTGCTGGTAAACGGTTCGTCGGGCATCGCAGTGGGCATGGCGACGAATATTCCGCCGCACAATTTGTCGGATGTGATCGATGCCTGCCAGTTGCTGCTGAAAGAGCCCGACACGGATATCGAAGCGCTGATCGATATCATCAAGGCGCCGGATTTTCCCACGCACGGCATCATCTATGGCATTGAGGGCGTCAAAGAAGGTTATCGCACCGGCCGCGGCCGCGTGATCATGCGCGCACGCACGCACTTTGAAGAAACCGAAAAGGGCGGACGTGCGGCCATCATTATCGATGAGCTGCCGTATCAAGTGAACAAAGCCAACCTGCTGATGAAAATCGGCGAGCTGGTGCGCGAGAAACGCATCGAAGGTATTTCGGATATTCGCGACGAATCGGATAAATCGGGCATGCGCGCGGTAATTGAATTGAAGCGCGGCGAAGTGCCGGAGATCATCCTGAACAATCTGTGGAAAGAAACACAGATGCAGGACAGCTTTGGCATGAACATGGTGGCCTTGCTGGATGGCGCTCCTAAGCTATTGAATTTAAAGCAAATTCTGGATGCCTTCCTGCGTCACCGGCGTGAGGTGGTCACTCGCCGCACGGTGTTCGAATTACGCAAGGCGCGCGAACGCGGGCACATTCTCGAAGGTCTGGCGGTGGCGCTGTCGAATGTCGACGACGTGATCGCGCTGATCAAGGCGGCACCCACGCCGGCCGACGCCAAAGTGGAGTTGATGGCGCGTTTCTGGCGCTCGCAACTGGTGGAAGATATGCTCGCGCGCGCGGATGGCGCCAGTGGTGATTTGTCGCGTCCCGAGGGCATTTCGCCGGAATTCGGTTTGCATAAAAAGGGCTACAAGCTCTCGGATGTGCAGGCGCAGCGCATCCTCGAAATGCGTCTGCAAAACCTGACCGCGCTCGAAACCGACAAGATTACCGCCGAGTACAAAGAGACGATGGAAAAAATCGTCGACTTGCTCGACATCCTGGCCAAGCCCGCGCGTGTGACCAAAATCATTTCGCACGAAATGAACGAAATCAAAAAGCAATACGGCGGCGAGCGCTTCAGCGAAATTGTGCTGAAAACCACCGATATTTCGAACGAGGATTTGATCGCGCGCGAGGACGTGGTGGTGACGTTATCGCACGGCGGCTACATGAAATCGCAGCCGGTGGCGGATTACCGCGCGCAAAAACGCGGCGGTCGCGGCAAGCAGGCGACCACCACCAAAGAAGAAGATTTTATCGACAAACTCTTCATCGCCAACACCCACGACTTCATACTGTGCTTCTCGAATCGCGGGCGCGTGTACTGGCTTAAAGTCTACGAAGTGCCGCAGGGCACGCGCGGTTCACGCGGCAAGCCCATTATCAATCTGGTGCCGTTGATGGAGCACGAAAAAATCACCGCGGTGCTGTCGGTCAAGGAATTCGACGACGATCACTTTGTGTTTATGGCGACATCGAATGGCACGGTGAAGAAAACCGCGCTGTCGGCGTTCTCGCGGCCGATGAACAAAGGCATTATTGCGGTCACGCTCGAAGACGGCGACTTCCTGATCGGTGTTGCGCAAACCGACGGCAAACAGGACATCATGCTGTTCTCCGACGCCGGCAAGGCGATGCGTTTTCAGGAATCCGAAGTGCGCGCCATGGGCCGTAACGCCGCCGGCGTGCGTGGCATGAAGCTACAAAAAAATCAGAAAGTGATTTCACTGCTGGCGGTGGGTGAAGATAAACTTTCCGTATTGACCGCCACCGAAAACGGCTACGGCAAGCGCACGCCGATGTCCGAGTACACGCGTCACGGCCGCGGCACGCAAGGCATGATCGCCATCCAGTGCAGCGACCGCAACGGCAAATTGCTCGCCGCACAACTGGTTAGCAAAGAGGACGAAATCATGTTGATCACCACCGGCGGCGTGTTGATTCGCACGCGCGTGTCGGAAGTGCGCGAGCAGGGCCGCACCACGCAGGGGGTGCGACTCATCAATCTGGATGACAACGAAAAACTCGCGGGTCTGGAGAAAATCGTTGAACCTGATGACGAGGACGATCAAGAAAAATTGTTTTAAATCAAATACTTAGGTAAATCATGAGTAGAGTGTTTAATTTTAGCGCGGGCCCAGCGGTATTGCCGGAAG
>JAYUAH010000482.1:0-1605 GCA_043741415.1 Betaproteobacteria bacterium | reverse complement strand
TGGCACCCATCAAAGCGGTGCGCGGCACGGTGGTGTTGCCTGGCTCAAAGAGTATTTCCAATCGCACCTTGTTGCTGGCCGGATTGGCCGCGGGCGAGACGCTGATACGCGAGGTGCTGGAATCGGACGACACCCAACACATGATCACGGCCTTGCGCGCGCTTGGCGTGAGCGTGACGGACGCCGGGCCGCGCACCTTGCGCGTGCGCGGTGCGGGCGGCGCGTTTTGCGTGAAGCAAGCTGAACTCTTTTTGGGCAATGCCGGCACCGCGTTCCGGCCGCTGACGGCGGTGCTGGCCTTGTGCGGCGGCGAGTACAAACTCTCTGGCGTGCCGCGTATGCACGAGCGCCCCATCGGCGACTTGGTGGATGCGCTGCGGCAGTTGGGCGCGCGCATCGATTACCGGGGTAACACGGGCTTTCCGCCGCTGGCGATTCATGCGGCTGCGTTGACGGGTGCGCATGACGTCAGCATTCGCGGGAATGTGTCGAGCCAGTTTTTGACGGGGCTGCTGTTGGCGTTGCCGCTGCTGCAACGCCGCGCCACGGTGCGCGTGGTGGGCGAATTGATTTCCAAACCGTATATCGAAATCACGTTGAATACGATGCGTCAGTTTGGCGTGCCGGTGGCGCGCGACGGTTGGGCGTCGTTCACCATTCTCGCCGACGCACGCTACCAGAGTCCGCGTGTAGTGTATGTCGAGGGTGATGCCTCGTCGGCGTCATATTTTCTGGCGGCCGGCGCGATCAGCGGCGTGGTGAACCCCAGCGGCGGCGGTGCGGTGCGGGTGCAGGGCGTGGGCCGCAACAGCGTGCAGGGCGACGTGCGCTTCGCTGAATTTTTGCAGCGTATGGGCGCGCAAATCACGCTGGGCGACAATGACATCGAAGCGACGGCAGGCGCCGAAGCCATGCGCCGCGGCAAGCTCAAAGCGCTGGACGCCGATTGCAACCTGATTCCCGATGCGGCGATGACCTTGGGCGTAGCGGCGCTCTTCGCCGACGGTACTACCACGCTGCGCAACATCGGCAGTTGGCGAGTGAAGGAAACCGACCGTATCACCGCCATGGCGACCGAGCTGCGCAAGTTGGGTGCAACGGTGGAAGAGGGTGCCGACTACTTGCGCATCACGCCGCCGCACGCCGCACACCTCACGCCTCACGCCGAAATTGATACCTACGACGATCACCGCATGGCGATGTGTTTTTCACTGGCTGCGTTGGGCGGTGTGCCGGTGCGCATCAATGATCCGCGTTGCGTGGACAAGACTTTTCCCGATTATTTCGCCACGCTCGCGTCCGTGAGTCAGCATGAGTAATATTTATTAAGTATTTGTTTTTAAACAATAATTTTGAATATAAAGCGCCAAAGTTCTGTGCCGGTGATTGCCATTGATGGCCCGTCTGCATCGGGCAAAGGCACCGTCGCGCAGGGCGTGGCGCAGGCGCTGGGCTTTCATTACCTCGACAGCGGTGCGATTTACCGGGTGCTCGGTCTGGCGGCGGTACGCGCGGGAAAAAATCTCGAAAATGAGTCAGATGTTCTCAATATCTTATTGAATATAAAAATAAAATTTAATAAAGACTACGTATTTCTGGACGCTA
>JAYUAH010000481.1:0-9421 GCA_043741415.1 Betaproteobacteria bacterium | reverse complement strand
TGCGTTGCCTCGGGCCCGGTCTTCACGCCGTCGCCGCAGTAGACGACGATGGTTTTATCTTTCGTCGCCGCGAGCAACGGCGGGATGCCCGCGCGCAGCACGGCGAGCGGAATGAGTAGCGCGCCGGGAATATGACCGTACTCGGACACGACGGTAGCGCGAACATTGATAATCGTCGCGCCAGCGTCAAGCAGGGCCTTGGCTTCGGGCACGCCGACTTCCGGCACATTGAAACGCGGCGTTTCGACCTTCTTCGCACCCATCGCGGATAGCCACACTGCGCCCGCAAACACAATAAGCAATGCAAAGAAATGACGCTGGAATTGTGATGCGGAATAAGTCATGGCGGCTCGCTCAATCGATTGGGTTGTGTGGTGTTCGTACACGTGACGCCCCTGTCATGACTGCCAAACAGGTAACTTGACACACTTCGGCGGATTTTTTATACGCACGCCATAACGGCGCGTGTAAAGTATTGCAGGAGTGATTTTAAATAGATTGTTTAAAATCAAATACTTATGTGAATATAATCTTAGTCACACCACATGCCGCCATTCACATCGAGAATTTCGCCGGTGATGAGTGCTACACGATTTTCGAGTTGCAAATCCAAATGATTAGATGAGCGACGGGAAATGATCATAGTCGTTGTAGGGCGGAAAAGCGTAGCGTCTTCCGCCACATGCGCTCGGTCGCAACGTCATGCGGCGGATGGCGGCTGCCGCCTTATCCGCCCTACGCGCTGACGATGCGCAAGGCTCCGGGAATGTGCGTTTCGTAGAACCGGCATCAGTTTGTGATACTAGAACCAAGAAGCAGCGGCGCTAGCGAAAATACCCACTGGATCACGCAGAAACCGATTGTTACCCACCCCGCAATCTTTCCGCTGTCAACCCAATCCTTCGCGGGCTTGGCTTTGTCGGTGCCCGCGCGCTCAAATCGTAATCCTAGCTTAGCAAGCGCAATAACACCTGGAACGCAGAAAAGTATCACGATGGGCACGGGGACCAACAAATATCGTATTGGACCAATCGGGAAGGCAGAAATTGCAGTGGCTACGAGAAAACCAACGCTTAGATATCCAGATCTAGTTGCGAGTGTCGGATCAATACTGAGTTGATTGAGCAATCGTTTGTTCTCGCCCACGCGACGTATAAATTTAATCCACATGTAAAGAATGACAATCAAGATTACGCTACCCATGTGATAAGTTCTCCCAAAGTGGAATTCTTAGCAGGTTGCATGCTTTTAGATAGGTTTGCATTGACTGCGCGCGACTAATTTCGACTGATGCATGGTGGTTTCCGTTTGGTTAGCGAAATGTACTATGCAGTTTTAGCTGCATCGATCCCGGCCAACCGCCCAAACACCGCCCCCTTCAACACCGAAGTGGCACCCGTGTAGGTCTTGTAATAAAGTCCCACCACCTCACCTGCGGCATACAGCCCGCGTATCGGCACGCCATCCTGATTGAGCACTTGCGCGCGCGTGTTGACCTTGAGGCCGCCGAAGGTGAGCACGTTCGAGGAGATCACGGGGTACGCCTGATACGGCGGCTTGTCGAGCGCGCGTGCCCAGTTGGATTTTGGCGGCGCGAGTCCGCGCGTGGCGAGGTGATCGAGTTCCAACGGTTTGAATGTACCAGCGACGCACGCGGCGTTGTAATCGCGCACAGTCTTTTCGAGCACGGCGGCGGGCACTTTGAGTTTGCCGGCGAGTTCCGCCACGGTGCTGCCTACGATCGGCGGCTGATCGCTGCGCAGCCCAAGCTTGTAGTTAGGCACGTCGTTGATTTTGTCGTCGAGCAGGGTGTAGGCGATGCCGTTGGTTTGATTGAAAATCTTGCGCGTGATGGATTCGTAGACCGCGTCCACCGTGCCGGGCGCTTCGTCGGTAAAGCGCAGGCCTTCCTGATTCACCAATATGCCGTACGGGAAAATAAACACCGACGGCTCCGGTCGGCCCGAGCGTGGATCGACCGGCTCGGCGTGATAGCTGCCGAAGTCGCCGCAGGGCGCAGCACCCATATCCAGCGCCATGCGGATGCCTTCGCCCTTGTTGTAATAGCCGCCGCGCGCCACGGGTCGCAGGTAGATCGCGCGCGGGCCGATGTAACGCGTTTGCATTTCCGCGTTGCCTTCGAAGCCGCCGCAGCCGAGTATGACTTTGCCCATGAAATGTTGCGGCTGGCCGCTTTTGTCGCTGGCACGTAAGCCAGTGATAGCGCCTTGTTCGTCTTGCAGCAGTGCGGCGGCGGTGGTTTCGTAAAAGAACTGCACGCCTTTTTTCTCGGCCGCTGCGACGAGTGCTTCCACCAGCGCCAGCCCGCCGCCGATAGGCAGTAAACGCGGCTGTGATTTGGTTAAAAACTGTGTCGGTAAAAAGTCAAATCGCACGTTAAAAGTCTTAAGCCACTGCACCGTCGGGCCGCAGCCGTTGGCAAACGCAGCGATTAATTCCGGATCGGCGAAGCTCAGCGTTTTCACGATAGCGGGCCAGGTGTCGTACGACTGTGTGGTGTGCTTGATGAGTTCCGGGTCGAGATAGCCGCCGCCGTTTTCCGCGAGATGGGTTTCAAAATCGTCGGTGACTTCGTTCTCGCTTTTCATGCGTAAGTAAGCATCGGTATAGCGTGTGTTGCCGCCGCGTTCCTCGATCGGTGCGCGTTCAAGCAGCGCAACGCGTGCGCCGCCCTCGGCCGCGGCTACCGCGGCGGATAGACCGGCAATGCCGCAGCCGGCGACGACGACGTCGAATGAATGGGTAGTAATGCTCACGGTTGTTCTCCCTCAAGCTACAATTCGACTTTATTCGGATGGGTGTGCCCAACGTCCAAACGGTTATTCCTGCGCAGGAACGACAGTGTGGTGTACAAATTGCAGTTGATAAGTTTACCTCGATAAGGATCATCAGAAATTATGTCCATGCGCATCTGGCACCAAAGTTTCACGGTTCTCGCGGATTTGCCTGCATACAATGACGCGCTCGCCGCACATTTCAAAAAAGTCGCGCGCCCCGACACTGAGATCGTGATGCACGGCATGGCCGAGGGTACTTATCCGACGAATTATCCGGGTACCGATATCTGCTTTGATGTGGTGCAGCGTCTGCACGCGCCGCAGTTTTTGCTGGCGGGCATCGCCGCGGAAGAGCAGGGCTATGATGCCTATGCCGTCAGCAGCATCCCTGACATCATGTTGCGCGAGACGCGGGCCTCGATCAATATTCCAGCCGTGGGCTACGGCGAATCGGCGATGCTATTTGCGTGCACGCTGGGCGAAAAATTCGGCATTCTCAATTTCATCGAAGGCATGGCGGGGCAGTTGGCCGACAATGCGCAACGTTATGGTTTGGGCAGACGCTTCGTCGCAGCGCGCCATGTGGGTTTTACCTTTGCCGATGTGTTGAAAGGCTACAGCAATCCGGCGGAATTGATTGAACGCTTCAAAGTGTCGGCGTGCAACATGATTGCCGATGGTGCGGACGTGATTATTCCCGGCGAAGCACCGCTGTGTGTGTTGCTCGCACGCAATGGTGTGAACCGCGTGGATGATGTGCCGGTGATGGATTCGCTGGCGGCGTGGATCAAAATGGCCGAGTCGCTGGTGGATATGCGCCGCAGCAGCGGGCTATCGCCGAGCCGGCGCGGGTACTATCAGGCGATGGCGCCGCGCGCACGTCTGAAAGAACTGCTGGCGTTTTATGGTCAGGCACGGCTGGCACCGAAGGCATAGCGATGAAGATCAGGCTGACGCTTGGTGTGCTGACGTTGTGCGCAGCACATGCGGCATACGCGCAAAATTACCCCGTAAAATCTGTGCGTTTCGTGGTGCCGTTCGCACCCGGCGGCGGCACCGATTTGATTGCACGTACCCTGGCGCAAAATCTCACGGCGGCGCTTGGGCAAACCTTCGTCGTGGATAATCGCGGTGGCGCCGGCGGTGTGATCGGCGCGGACATGGTAGCCAAAGCGCCTGCCGACGGCTACACCTTGTTGATGGGCACGCCGGGGCCGATGACTATCAACCCGAGTCTCATGGCCAAACTACCCTATGACACGCTGAGTGATTTTACGCCGGTGTCGCTGGCCACCATCAGCCCGTTCACGCTGACGGTGCATCCGGCGCTGCCGGTTAAAAATCTGCGGGAGTTCATCGCATTTGCCAAGGCGCGGCCGGGGCAACTCAATTTCGGCTCGTCGGGCAACGGCTCGGTGGCGCATTTGTCGACCGAGTATCTGAATGCGATGGCGCAAATCAACCTGGTGCACGTGCCCTATAAAGGCAGCAGCCTCGCAATGACCGATGCGCTGGCCGGGCAACTGCAGGTGATGTTCGACAACCTGCCGGTGGTGTTGCCGCAGATCAAGGCGGGCAAATTACGCTTGATGGGTGTGGGCACGCTGCAACGCTCCACGCTAATACCGTCGGCACCAACCATCGCCGAAGCGGGCGTGCCGGGCTTTGAGGCGAGCACGGCGTTCGGCGTGCTGGTGCCTGCCCATACGCCGCCGGCCATCGTCAACCGGCTCAATCAGGAAATCGTACGCATTCTGCAAACCGCCGAGGTCAAAGATCGTCTGGCGGTGCAAGGCCTCGAAGCCGTTGGCAACACGCCGCAGCAATACGAGGCGCATTTGCGCGCCGAATTGGCGAAATACGCGCGCATTGTGAAGTTGGCCGGTATCAAAGCGCAGTAGCGCTCAGCGGATGCGCGCCACACGACGACTCGGGGTACTGCTGGGATGGCTGCTGCTGGTGGCAACCCGCGCGGGTGATGCTGCTGTGTATGAATACGAAGGTGCTAATCCACCGCGTTTCGCGGCGCCGCGTACCACCGCGGACGCGCGCCCGCTGCCCCCGTTGCCACCACTGGCACTGGTGTTGGGCGGCGGTGGCCGTCGCGGATTTGCGCATGCCGGCGTGCTGCACGCGCTGGAAGCCGGCGGTATCAAACCGGATTTGATTGTGGGTGTGAGCATCGGCTCGATTATTGGCGCGTTCTATGCGTCCGGCATGTCTGCCGCGGACATCGAGCAGCTCGCCCTGCAACTCGATTTGTCGTCGCTGCGCGATTTGTCGTGGCTGCACTGGGGACAGGTGCGCGGGCAGAAATTGGAAAATTTCGTGAATGAGCGCGTGCATCAACGCCCGCTGGAAGCGCTGGGCATGCGCTTTGCCGTGGTGGCAACGCGCCAGCGCGATGGTGTGATGCAAATTTTCAATAGCGGTGACACCGGTGTTGCCGTGCGCGCGTCGAGTGCGGTGCCGGGACAATTCTACGCGGTGCATATCAGTGGCGAGACCTACGTCGATGGCGATGTGGCGAGCCCGGTGCCGGTGCGTGCGGCGAGATCGTTGGGCGCGCAGGTGGTGGTGGCGATTGATATTTCTGCGCGTGTGGACCATGCGCCGTCGAGCGTGCCCGATGAATGGCTGCGTGTAGACCGTAACCGCCGTCAGCGCATAGACGCGGAGGCCGCGCTCGCTGACGTGATGATTCATCCCGATTTGGGTTACTTTGCGGGCACCTCCACGGAATACCGCAGGCGTGTGATCGCGGCAGCGGCAGAGGCAACACGCGCGGCTTTGCCGCGTATCCGCGCTGCTATGGCGTCAAAGCGGAGTGCTTTAACTTTGCCGCCAGCACCCACGGCAGCATCATCAGCGCCATCACCGCTGCCGCCAGCGGTACGATAATCAGCAAGCGCTCCGGCCACGGTCCGAGCAGGTCGACAATGCTGGGATTCAACGGTTTGGATGGGCCGACGAATCCATAGTTGGCGCCCAACAGCAGGTCCACCGGCAGCACCGCGGCGACGTAGGTGACACTGGCGGCACAGGCGATGCGGTAGTCGCGCCACGCCGGACGAAACGCATTTACGGTGAGGTCGTAGATCGCGCTCATCATCACGAATCCATGCAGAAACCAGAACGCCCAGAACACCGGTGTCGTCGGTGGATCGATCAGGCTCGGTGTGATCATCGCCTGTGTGCACAGGCCAAAGCCCCAGAAATAGAGGATCGCGCGCAAGGCGTTGTGCCGCGTGAGCAACACCGCCGATGCGATGAGCGAGGTGAGGTGGCACATCTGCAGCGGCAGTGTGGTGGCCGGGTCAAAGCGCGGCGGTAGTTGCCACCAGCCGTGCGCAATGATCCACACCGCGACATTGGCGTAGGCGAGCGTGCGTTCGAAGCGGGTGGGTGCGCTCGTGTTGCACTGCGTGCGTCCATAAAAAACGCACAGCGCAATGATCGTGGCGATGCACAGCAGCGTGCAGCCGTGGGTGAGCGTGAAGGGGCGAAACGCTTCCACGCTGGTCTCCGCGCGTTATTTCAGCGTCAGGCCGCGCAAAAACGCGGAACGTTCCCGCGCGCGCCGCGCATCAGGAACAGCAGGTCCAATCCACTAAGAATAAAACGCATGCCCATGTCGATGCCGATGCCGATTTTGCCGCTTGGCAATTGTTGTTTGGGGTGATTTTTGTAGGTAGGCATGTATTGTTATTTTTACGTAAGTATTTGATTTTAAACAATATTTTATTATGAGCTTTTGGTATGTCCGGCAGTGCTGACACCCAATGCTTTACGCATTTTGAGTGCGGATTCTTCGCCGCGATAGTAGCCGGGCATGGCGCGCACGAATTCGAATCCGAGTGCCTGATAGAAAAATTGTGCGCCGCGATTATTCGCGCGCAACTCGAGTTGTATTTCGTTGATGCCCGCGGTCAGTGCGGATTGCTCAAGCCACAACATCAGCGCGCGACCGATGCCGTTGCGCTGCTGGGCCGCATCCACCGCGAGCAGACTCAGGTGCAGGCGCGTGTCGCCGAATTCGGCAATGGCAAATCCCGCGCAGTGTTGATTGATTTGCGCCACCACCACACAGGTTTCGCGCTGGCGTATCGCACGCGCCACGCGCGATGGATCCCAACTCCAGCCGCGCAAGCCGATTTCAATTAAACAACGCGACAGATTCGCGATGGTATCGGCATCGGTTTCGCGAGCAAGGCGTATCGAAGGCAGCGTCACAATACGTTCATCTTACCAATAAAAAACGGCAACCGCTTTGCGGCGGTTGCCGTTTGCACACATGCTCACAAAATCAGGCTTTACCGGCCTTTGGAATAAACTTCAGCGCCACGCCGTTGTTGCACCAGCGCTGGCGCGTGGGTTGCGGACCATCGTCGAACACGTGGCCTTGATGACCGCCGCATTTGGCACAGTGGTACTCCGAGCGCGGCAGCACTAATTTGTAATCGGTTTTCTGCGCGAACGCGCCAGGGATGGCGGTAAAAAAGCTCGGCCAGCCGGTGCCCGAATCGAATTTCATTGCGGACGTGAACAGCGGCAAGTCGCAACCGGCGCAGACAAATACACCGGGGCGCTTTTCTGCGTTGAGCGGGCTCGCGCCGGGGCGCTCGGTGCCTTCTTCGCGCAGCACGTCGTAGGCGGCGGGTGAGAGCCGCTTGCGCCACTCGTCTTTGGTGAGTTTGAGCGGCGCCGTGGCGGTGACTTCCGCTGTGCCGTCGGCGAGCAAGATTTTCCAGTTTTTTTGCAGGTCGTCGACGGCCTTTTTGTCAGCCGGCTGCGCGAGGGCTATACGGCCCGTGCCAAAGGCGACCCATGCCGCCAAACCTTGAACAAATCCACGTCTTTCCATATTGCCTCCAGTGAGTCCGAAGTTCAGACCGCCGGCGCCGGAAAAGATTCCCGGCACCGCGGCATTGCGCATTGGTCGGCACCCGCTTCGGAAACTTACAACGTAACTTCCGACCCGAATATGACCGTGCACTCACTCGACAGCACGCCGCCATTACCCTGTGCCAGCGCGACGTTGCAGTTCTTCACCTGCCGCTTGTCGCACTCGCCGCGCACCTGGCGGATGGCCTCGATCATCACCAGCAGGCCATACATGCCGGGATGGCAATACGACAAGCCGCCGCCGCTGGTATTCACCGGCAGCGAGCCGCCCGGCGCAATCGCACCGCTGGCGACAAACGGGCCGCCTTCGCCTTTTTTGACGAAGCCTAAGTCTTCAAGAAACAGTATCGGCGTAATCGTAAACGCGTCGTAGAGCGACAGCATTTGTATGTCCGTGGGCTTCAACTTCGCCATCGCATAAGCCTGTTCGCCGGAATCCTTGGCCGCGCTCACCGTGAAATCCGGCATGCTGGAAATATTGGCGTGCGACAGCGATTCGCCGGTGCCCAGCACGTAGACTGGTTTTTTCTTGAGTGACTTGGCACGATCGGCGCGCACCATCACAATCGCACCACCGCCGTCGAGCACCAGACAGCAGTCGCGCACCGTGAACGGATAGCTCACCATGCGTGCGTTCAGTACTTGCTCGACGGTGAGCGGCTCTTTTTCCCACGCTTTCGGATTGAGCAATGCCCATTTGCGCGCCGACACCGCGACTTCGGCAAGTTGCTCACGCGTCGTGCCGTACTGATGCATGTGACGCATCGCCGCCATCGCGTAGGCCGTACTCGGCATGAACGGACGATACGGTGATTCATACGGATTAAAATCACGCGGGCTGGCTGCGGCACGTGACACCGAACGCTGCGTGCTGCCGTAAGCGATCACCGCGACATTGCACAGCCCCAGTTGCAGCGCGGCTTGCGCGTGGGCAACGTGCGTCATGAACGATGAGCCGCCGATGATAGTGCCGTCGAAATATTTCGGCTTGATGCGCAGATATTCGGCAAAGGCCATCGGCCCCATGCGTACTTGTGTGGCGGCGACGAAGAGACCATCGACGTCTTTCAATGTGAGGCCGCAGTCTTCCAATGCACGCATGGTGGCTTGCGCCATCAAGTCCATCGGATTCGTGCCTTGCGTGACTTGGCCGAGATCGGATTCAGCCGCGCCGACCACGGCAACGCTGCCGCGCTGCAAACCTGCGAGATTAGCGTTGCTCATTTTGCGCCCTCCACCGGGGTGAACACAGGATACGGCGCCATCTTGGCGGTGGCGGGGAATACGCGAAACTTCACGCGCAGGCCGATTTTGACGTGCATGGGGTCGATATCTTCAACGCGGCTCATCATGCGAAAGCCTTCATCGAGATCGATCATCGCTACATTCAGCGGCGGCTCGTCTTTGTAGTGGACCACGGTTGTCGTGTACACCGTGCCGAGGCCTTTCGACACGCGCCATTCGATATTTTCGCTGCCGGTAACGGGCGCATAGGCGCGCGGGTAGAAAAACGGTTTGTTGTCGTCGAGGCTGACCTGATAGGCGAGTTCGCCTTTCGCCAGGTGCGCCTGAAATACGCCGAGCGGCGATTTTTCCAATAGACTGGGCATGGGATTTCCTCCGTGAAGTATTAGATTAAAACTGCATGATAATTGTAACGCCGGGCGCGGTTGGTACGGAAAACTTTGCGTGATCTGGACTGCATATAAACCAGCACT
>JAYUAH010000480.1:0-4070 GCA_043741415.1 Betaproteobacteria bacterium | reverse complement strand
TGGCGGTAATCAACTCCAGCACTTCGGGCGGGATGCCTTTGTTCGCGCCGTGCTGCGCCTTGGTGGATTTCAAATCCTTGAAGCGCGCGATGCGCGTTTTCATTTCTTCCTGCGTGGGGCGTTTGGTTTTTGCGGGCATGGCTTCTCCTGGATTAGCAACCGAGCTTTGTCGCCAGATCAACCATATCATCGGCGTTGATGGTGAATGACGGCTCGTCCACGAGGTCTTTGTTCGTGTTGCGCCCATACTCATGTGGGCGGCGCACGAACGCGGTTTTCAAACCGTATTTTTGTGCAGCAAACAAATCGTGCTTGTGCGCCGCCACCATCATCACCTGCTCGGGTTTGCAGTCGAACGCCGCAACCGCGCCGAGGTAAGCCCCGGCATCCGGCTTGTAATGATGAAACGTCTCGGCGGACAAAACGCAATCCCACGGCAAGCCGCCGAACTTTGCCATGTTCACCAGTAGCGAGGTGTTGCCGTTGGACAGCGTGGAAATGATGTAGCGCTTTTTCAAACGCTTCAAACCTTTGACGGTATCGGGCCACGGCTTCAGACGATGCCAGACCTGATTCAAATGCACCTTTTCGTCTTCGGTCAAACCGTCGATGCGAAATTTCACCAGCAGATCGTCGAGGATCAAGCGATGCAGCGCATCGATCTTGGTCCACGGCAGTTCGCCTCGTGTCACACGATCCATCGCCGGCCGGTAGCCCGCGCGCCACGCGTCGGCAAACTTCGCCCAGTTCACGCGCAGGCCGCGCGCTTTGCCCCAGGCGCGGCAATCCTTGATGATGCTCGCGCGAAAATCGACGACGGTGCCGAACACGTCGAAGGTGAGCACTTTGATGTTTGAAAAATCTGAATTCATACGATTATCATTGTGCGTAACTTGAGCGCCACAAGAATTCTACCGCGCAGGATGGCGGTTCCAAAAATATTGTTTAAAATCAAATAGTTACATAATATTCCGTTATGACGCGTAGGTTCAAGCGAACGCGCGGTAGAGATTGAATGCGCTGACCAGTCCCATCAGCGCGCCCACCAGCAGCATCAGTACGCGCGCCGCTCCATTCATGCCTGTGAATCACGAACTACGCCAGCGTCAGCCCAATCAAGGCGAAAAACACCAGCCGCGTCGCCGTGCTTAGAAACTGCGCCTGCTGCGCATGAGCATCGCCGGCGGCAACCCCATGATGGCGAAGTGACAGGCCTGCTTTATCGTCATCCGCCGGCTGTAGCGCTTGCCGTGCCATAGGCTCAGGTGACCATGCCGGCTGCCACCGTCTGGCAGGTGGTTTCATCGATCAGGATAAAGGCGCCGGTGACGCGCACCGTGTGGTAGGCATCGGCAAAAATAGGGTGTTGCAGCGCGAGCGTCACCGCCACGATGTCGTTCATGTGCACCGCGCCCGCATGCGCGTGTTTTTCGAGGGTATGAATGTCGATGCGATCATTCACTGCCAGCACGCGCGCCTTGACTGTGCGTGTGGTATGCCTGAGCACATAGCGTGCGTCGGCACGCAGCGGCGTCTCCGACAACCAGCACAGCGTTGCAGCCATCGTGGTTTTGGCAGCGGGCGGGCGCTGCGTGGCGACGAGCATGTCACCGCGCGCAATATCCAGTTCGTCCGCCAGCGTGACCGTCACCGACTCGCCCGCGACCGCGATTGCACGTGGCCCGTCCGGCGCGCTGATCGCGCGTATGCGCGTGGTGCGTCCTGACGGCAACACTGCGATCTCGTCGCCGATCATCACTGTGCCCGCGGCAATACGTCCGGCATAGCCGCGTGCGCCGCTGCCCCGGTTCACCCACTGCACGGGAAAGCGCAACGGCAGCGTCACTGCTGCTGATTCGACTTCAATCGATTCCAATTGTTCGAGCAAGGTAGGGCCCGAGTACCAACCCAGGCGCTCGCCCCGCGCAACCACCATATCGCCGCGCAGTGCCGACAGCGGAATGAAGTGCAACTGCGCTACCGCCAGTGGCGCGGCGAACTGCGAAAATTCATGCACTTCGGCATCGAATACACCTTGATCGAAATCGATCGCGTCCATCTTGTTCACCGCGACGACCACGTGGCGTATGCCCAGCAGATGCGCAATCAGCAAATGACGCTTGGACTGCGGCAACACGCCCTTGGCGGCGTCGAGCAGAACAATCGCCGCCTCCGCCGTTGATGCACCCGTCACCATGTTGCGCGTGTACTGTTCGTGGCCCGGCGTGTCGGCGATGATGAATTTACGGCGCGGCGTGGCGAAGTAGCGATACGCCACATCGATGGTGATACCTTGTTCGCGTTCGGCTTCCAGCCCATCGGTCAGCAACGATAGGTCGGGCTCCACGGCGCCGCGCCGCGCGGATGCGCGTTCCACGGCCGAAAACTGGTCTTCCATGATGGCGTGCGTGTCGTGCAGCAGACGCCCGATCAGCGTACTCTTGCCGTCATCGACGCTACCCGCCGTGATAAAGCGCAGCACGCCGCGTTCGCCCAGCGTGCTCAGCGCGTCCTGCGTATCCAATTTTTCAATTTCTCCCAGCAGACTCATCAGAAATATCCTTCTTTTTTGCGGCGCTCCATCGACGCTTCGGACGTGTGATCATCCATGCGTGTGGCGCCGCGTTCGGTGACGCGTGAAAGGGCAGTCTCGACAATGATTTGATCCGGCGTGGCCGCGGTGGATGCCACCGGGCAGGTGCAGGGAATATCGCCCACCGTGCGAAAACGCACGGAGATTTCCTCGACCACCTCGTCCGCGCGTGGCGGTGTCAGCGGGGTGACGGGCACCAACAGCCCCTTGCGGCGCACGATCGGCCGCTGATGCGCAAAATAAACGGACGGCAACGCAATAGCCTCGCGCGCGATGTACTGCCACACATCCATCTCGGTCCAGTTGCTGATGGGAAACACGCGCACATGTTCTCCTGCATGCACCTGCGCGTTATACAAATCCCACAGCTCCGGGCGCTGATTGCGCGGATCCCACTGGCCGAAGCTGTCACGAAATGAAAACACCCGCTCCTTGGCGCGTGCTTTTTCTTCGTCGCGCCGCGCGCCGCCGATCAACGCATCAAAGCCGAATTCCGCTACGGTATCGAGCAAGGTAATCGACTGGTACGCATTGCGGCTTTCGTCCACATGCTTGAGCCGTATGCGGCCGCTGCGCATGGAGTCTTCGAGTGAGCGCACGATCAGCGGCTCGCCGAGTTCCGCCGCGCGCGCATCACGAAACGCGATCACTTCCGCGAAGTTGTGGCCGGTGTCGATATGCAGCAGCGGAAACGGAAAGCGTCCCGGCCGAAACGCTTTTTCCGCAAGACGCAGCAGCACCGCTGAATCCTTGCCGCCGGAAAACAGCAGCGCGGGATTCGCGCATTCCCCGGCGACTTCTCGCAGAATATAAATGGCTTCGGACTCCAGCCAATCCAAGTGAGTGCGCGTAGGCGCGGCGACCGGCACGCGCGCTAACACGGCGCTGTCAACGGCGATATTCACGACAACACCGCCTGCACTATCCCATGGTGATCCGGCGCCCCGCCGACTATCGACGGATGTAACCCGCACTCTTTGTATTGCATATCTTCCCACCACCAACGTCCCGCACGGATGTCTTCCCCCGCCGCGATGGCACGCGTGCAGGGCGCGCACCCGATGCTCGGGTAGTGCCGGTCATGTAACGCGTTGTACGGGACATGGTTGGCACGGATGTATTCCCAAACGTCGGCGTCACGCCAGGCCGCGAGCGGGTTGAATTTCATCAAGTTGTTCGCCGCGTCGAATGTTTCGACGTGCACGTCGGTGCGCGTGACTGACTGGTCACGCCGCACGCCGGTGATCCACGCGTGCTTGCCTGTTAACGCGCGACGCAGCGGCTCGACCTTGCGCACATGACAGCATGCCTTGCGCAGCGCCACGCTGTTGTAAAAGGCATTGGCACCGTGGCGACTCACAAAATCGGCGACGGCCTCGGTCTCAGGAAAATAGACGCGCGGCCGCTTGCCGTAATGCTTGCCGATGACATCCAACAGCGTGTGCGTTTCTTCGGGCAGACGCCCGGTGTCCAGGGT
>JAYUAH010000479.1:0-1611 GCA_043741415.1 Betaproteobacteria bacterium | reverse complement strand
TTGCCGCGTCGCGCACCGAGGCCGCAGTGTGGCGCGCGCAGACATACTGACCGTTACTGATGGTGCCTGCAGTGGTCACGAATGCGCCCGATGCGCAGCTATTGGTCGACGAGACGAGATAGCTGCTGCCCGCTGTGCCATCGACCGAGATGGCCACCGTACCACTCAAGCCCGTAACCTGCGCCGGGCTGGAGGTGCGTACGCTAGCAAGCGCGACATTGGTCTGCGCAACGAACGTCAACGAGACTGAGGGCGAAGTATCAGCGGGAAAGTTGCTGCCGCAATTGGCGTTGATCAACGGTCGCGCGGTCGTCCATTGCGCGGCCGTAATTCCGGTGCCTGCCGTGGTCGCCGCGCCGGTGACTCCACGCATGGCGCGCAGCAGCACGAGGCCCTCGTTCGTGGCGCTTAGCAGCGTATCGCCGCTGATATCGAGAGTGCATGGGCTGAACGCGGTGCCGGTGATCGCTAAAAACTTGCCCGCCACGCCGCCAATGTGCACCAGCGTCTTCGTACCCACATCCGCCAGCGACGCCGAAGAGTGGCGCGCGCACACGTAATTGCCGTTGTTGATGCTGCCCGGCACCGACACGAATCCCGCAGATAAGTCGCAGCTACAACTACTGCTCGAGGAGATGCAGTAGCTGCTGCCCGCCGCGCCGTCCACGTAAATCTCCGCCGAGCCGACGATGCCGGTGATCAGCGCCGGATTCGAGGTGCGCACGGTCGCGACCGGCACATTCGCCTGCGTGACGAAGGCAAACCCGTCAGGTGTCGTGTCGTTGGCCGTGAGATCGGCGCTAAAGCGCGAGATAAAGGCGTCATCAAGAATGCCACCGCTACTGCCTTGCGCGCCACCGGCGACGCCAGGGAAGCTGCTGGCGGTGGAGGTGGTGTACCCCGCGACATACACCTCGCCCGTGGCCGGATGGATCGCCAGCGCATTGGCGTTGTCGTCAACCGCCGCGCCGAGGTAGGTGGACCCAATGAGCGGATCGATGATGAGCGCACGGTTGCCGTCGTATGCGGCGAGCGTGAAGCGGTAGGTGCCGGTGTCCACGTTCAAGGCGTAGGCCACGGCCACCGATTCTTTGTTGCCCTGCGCATCTTGCTGAAACGCGATGGGCGCGGAGTAGGCGATGGGGCCGTTGTCAGTGTGGGCGATGAGTTCGCCTTCTGCGTTCACTTCAAGCTTCGTGGCACCGCTTAATTTGACTTGAATTTGCTTCGGGTCGTGTTTCGGTGCGACAGTGAAGATTTTTTCGATATTGTTGCCGGTGGCGCGTACTTGCACGTTGATGCCGGGGTAGATATCGCCGAGATTGATGCGCTCGTAGGTGTTCAAGCCGCGCTGATGTTTCGTTTCGTCGGGGCCGATGAAATAGCTGACTTGGGCAGTTTGCGGGCGATAGCCGTGCGCCTGCGCGGGCAGCACTTTTTGATTGCCATCGACGAAGCGCTCAGAGAGCGCCCAGCCGGGGCCGCGTTGCTCGGGGCTCGCCGCGTGTTTGCTCTTCGGATGATTCGGGAGCGCAACGCCGTCCGTGGGCGTGGCGTCAGCCATCGGTTTACCGGGCAGGCTATAGACCAACGCGCCATCGGTGGTGACAA
>JAYUAH010000478.1:0-4073 GCA_043741415.1 Betaproteobacteria bacterium | reverse complement strand
ACTGGATCGCCCCAATCACCCGGCGCAGATCATGGGCCAGATTCCGGGCGTGGCGGTGGCGGTGACCAATGGCGAAGGGCACACCACGGCAATACGCCATCCGTTCACCACCAACCCGGTGTATTTGTTTTTGGAAGACGGCATCCCGATACGCTCCACCGGATTTTTCAATCACAACGCTTTGTATGAAATCAATATCCCGCAGTCGGGCGGCATTGAAGTCATACGCGGGCCGGGTACGGCGCTGTACGGCTCGGACGCTATCGGCGGCGTGATCAATGTGCTCACACGCCCGCCGCCCGCACAGCGCGAAGTTACGCTAGGCGGCACGTCGGCAGTCACGGCTGGCGGCGTTTGTTGCTGGGCGGCGGCAACACCATTGGCGACAACGCGTTTCGCGCCGACTTGAATCTCACGCACTCCGACGGCTGGCGCGATGCTACAAAATATGATCGGCAAAGCGGCGGCTTGCGATGGGATCACGCGCTGGGTGCGGACGCGATACTGAAAACGGTGTTGTCGTTTTCCAAAATTAATCAGCAGACCGGTGCCAACTCGCCGCTGACCCTGGCGGATTACACCAACAATCCTACGCGCAACTACTTGCCGATCGCGTATCGCAAGGTTGAAGCGTTTCGTTTGTCGACCAGTTACGAAAAAGAATGGGACAACACGCTGCTGACCATCACGCCGTACGTGCGCGACAACAGCATGGAATTGTTGGCGTCGTTTACGCTGAACTCGGACCCCACGGTATCGCTGTCGGAGAACCGTTCCTATGGCTTGCAGGCGAAGTGGCGGCGTGATTTTCCGCAGTTCATGCGCGCGCGGCTGATTGTGGGTACGGACGTGGATGTCAGCCCCGGCTCACGCACGGAAGACAGTTTGAATGTGAGTGTCAGCGGTGCCGCGCCGGCGCGCGTGTTCAATGCGTACTCGATCGCGCGCCGCGTTTACGACTACGACGTCACGTTCAAAGGCATTTCGCCCTATGTGCACGGCGAGATTTCGCCGAGCGACCGTTTGCGTGTGACAGGCGGCCTGCGCGTCGACCATTTGTCTTATTCGATGGAGAACCGGCTCGCGGGCGCGCCGTTGCTGGTGCCGGCGGGTGTGTCATTCCCAGCAGCGCGGTTCTACGGGCAAGTTAACAACACCGACGTGACGTTCCGCCATGTCAGTCCCAAACTCGGCGGCACTTTTGCGGTTGCCAAAGACCTGCATGTGTTCGCGGGCTACACGCACGGCTTTCGCGCGCCGTCGGAAGGCAATTTGTTCCGGCCAACGGTGGGGGCGAGCGCAGTGGCGGCCAATGCGTCAGCAGCGGCAGCGGTGGCGTTGAAGCCGACCAAAGCAGATCAGTTGGAGATTGGACTGCGCGGCACTGCGGGCTCATGGAACTATGATGCGGTGATCTACGATCTCACCAAGCGCGACGATCTGGTGACGCAGCGTGATTCAGTTACCACATTAACTACCACGGTGAACGCCGGCAAGACGCGCCATCGCGGTATCGAGATCGGCGCGGGTGTGCCCATGGCCGCCAGTTTTCGCATCGACACCGCGTTGTCGTACGCCAAGCATACCTACGAAGATTGGGTGACCAGTGCCGGCAATTTCACCGGCAAGGAAATCGAATCCGCACCGCGCGTGATGACCAACACGCGCGTGACATGGCAGCCGCAAAAGAATGCGCGCGTACAACTGGAGTGGGTCAAACTTGGCAGCTACTGGCTCGACGCCGCCAACACGCAAAAATATGGCGGACATGATTTGTTTAATCTGCGCGTGAATTGGCCGTTGAGTCGCGATGTGGCGATCAACGGCAATCTTTACAATGTGACGGATCGGCGCAACGCCGACAGCGCACAACTGTCGAATAATCAGCCGGTGCTGTCGCCGGGGCTGCCGCGCACGCTGTATGTGGGCTTGGAGACAAAATGGTAAAAAATTTGTTTGTGCTACTGCTGTTTTGTGCGAATGCCGCGAGCGCCGCGAACGCGGACCACGCGGCCGACGGCAACAGCGCAGGCGCCGCACATGTGCAACTCGCCGCGTCGGCTGTGTTCGATGCTAAAGGTGATTTGTGGGCGGCCAGTGTCGATAATCTGCATGTCATGGTGCGGCGATCGAGTGATCTGGGTAAAACGTGGTCCGCGCCGCGCAAGGTCAATGCGGCAGCGGAGCCCATAGGGGCCGAGGGCGATGCGCGTCCGAAAATTGCGCTGGGTGCGGGGGGCGAGGTGTACGTGACGTGGACCAAGCCGCTGGCGAAACCGTACACCGGCGAAATTCGTTTTGCGCGTTCCACCGATGGCGGCAACATGTTCAGTGCGCCGGTCACCGTACACACCGACCGCCAGGAAATCACCCATCGCTTCGATGCGCTGACGGTAACGCGTGAAGGCAAGGTGTTTGTCGCGTGGATCGACAAACGTGATGGCGTGGCTGCGGGCAAAGACCGCCCCTACCGCGGCGCGGCGGTGTACTTCGCGGTGTCGGACAATCACGGCGCGAGTTTTCGCGGCGACTACAAGCTTGCCGACTATAGTTGCGAATGCTGCCGCATTGCCATGCTGCCGCGTGACGATGGCAGCGTGATTGCGTTGTGGCGGCAGGTGTTCGAGCCGAATGTGCGCGATCATGCGCTGGCGGTGATGCACGCCGATGGCAGCGTGGGCGCGCTGCGCCGTGCCACCTTCGATGACTGGGCGGTGGATGTGTGCCCGCATCACGGGCCGTCGCTGGCGGCGGATGCGGACGGGCGTTTACACGCGGTGTGGTTTACCTTGGGCGCTCAGCGCAGCGGCGTGTTCTATGGCCGTCTGCGCGTGGCGGGCGAGGGGGGTGTGGACGCGTTGCGGCGCGTTGGCGGCGAAGCGGCTGAGCATGCCGATCTCGCCGTGAGCGGCAAGCGCGTGGTGGTGGTGTGGAAAGAATTCGACGGCACACGTTCGCGACTGCGCGCGATGGTGTCCGATAACGCCGGTGACACCTGGCGCGAACGTGATTTGCGCGCGACTGCCGGCGCCTCTGATCAACCGCGTGTGCTGCAACGCGGCGGGCGTTTTTATGCGTTCTGGAACACGCAACGTGAAGGCTTTACCACCACCGCGGTGTTACCATGAACCGTAGAAAATTCTTAATAAAATCAAATACTTACATTTTATCGAGCTATTGGGCATTGCGCGCGAGCGAGGCCGCGGTTCCGGCGCTGGAAACGTTGCTGCCCTTTACCGCCGAGAGCCCCGCCGGCATACGTAAAATGCATAGCGGCAAGCCTTTCGTACTCGCCTTCTGGTCGATTTACTGCGAGCCGTGCCGCGATGAAATGGCCGAGTGGAACGCGGTGAAAAATAAATTGCCTGCGCTGCCGGTGCTGCTGGTGTCTACCGACACGCCGGCGGATGCGGCCATGATCGCTGCGTTTTTTGTGAAGTATCCGCCGGGCGCAGTGCAAAAGTGGGTGTTTGCCGATCGCTTTACCGAACGCGTGCGCTACGCCGTGGACAAATCCTGGCGCGGTGAAATGCCCAAGAGTTATTACTTCGATGCCGCGCATAAAGTCGACATAAAAAGCGGCAAGATGGATCGCGCATGGATCGAAAGCTGGGCGGCGAAGCAGGGCGTACGGTGAGTGGTAGCAGTTCTGCCACCCGTTGACCGATCGTCGTCGATACGTCTTGACGAGGTCTCGCGAAAGGTGTCAACTGAAAGCGCTTCGGTGTTTTGATGCAGCACGGCTGCTCAAACCAACGATGGGTGTATGCTCCAAGCGAATTTTTCTCAAAGGCGATAGCCGGTGAGCATGGAAAAAACCACGCGCAGCAGCGGACAGGAATTAGATCTGGAGGAAGCGTCTCGGCTTATTGCAGCCTTGGAACGCGATCTCGGGAATATCCATGGCGACGCCCACGATATCCAGCGTTTGAGGGATGAAGTTGAAACCTTGCGCAATGTACTCAACTCCCCGGTGCGCCGGCATCACTGGGTGAGGGACGGTCTGCACAGTATTCGCGAGGTTTTCGAGAATGCATTAGATACCGCAGTGACCGGCGGCTTGAAAAGCGGCC
>JAYUAH010000477.1:0-4076 GCA_043741415.1 Betaproteobacteria bacterium | reverse complement strand
TAATGATTATGGCAGAAGCACGTTTACGCCTTACACGGCTGGCATAGCCACATTTGATTTTGCGGCTGCCTCATCCATCACCTCCGCCACAAACCTGTCAGCCTATGAGGCTATTTATGTGGATTCGGGTGGTACCTGCTGCAGCGACCCGGCTTCTACACTCACCGGCTCCGGCGCATTTGCCAAGCTCGCGAGCTTTGTCAGCGGTGGCGGCAACCTCGCGGTGGGGGACTATGCGGGTTCGGCGGCTTGGGATGCGATCTTGGGCTTTGCAGGTGGGCCCGGTGTAACCGGGGGCGGGGCTGCCACAGGGCCGCTGTGTGAGGATCCCGGTCTTTCAACCCCGGGCGGCTTGGCGTTTGGTTTCGCTCCTTCCTACACGGAAGGCTGCTTTGTTCACCAAACCTACAATCCGGGGTTTTGGAGCAGCCGTGGCTATTTCGCCCTTCAAACAGACGGCGCAGCCGGAACACGTCGTGGTGATTGGGTGACCATCGCCTCCGGCTTTGTCGACCCGGCTGGCGTTCCGGAGCCTGCCTCTATGTTGCTTCTGGCTCTTGGTTTGGTCGGTCTTGGCTTCAGCCGCCGCAAGCAAGCGTAAGCGCAGCAGCACTCACACAGAGACCCCGCTTCGGCGGGGTTTTTGTTTGTGACGCCCGGTCAATAGTATGGGATTACGCCACCGATTATTTTTTTGGCGCAATTTTTGCGCGAGCTGCACAAGCTGGGAAATCCAAGCGGGGTTGTCACCGCTCCCCGCTAAACGCCAAATGCCGCCACGCCTCATAAATAACCACAGCAACCGTATTCGAAAGATTAATACTGCGCCCCATGGTCCGCATCGGCAGCCGTATACGCTGCGCCGCCGGCAGCGCATCAATTAGCGCCTGCGGCAATCCTCGGCTTTCAGGGCCGAACACGAACACGTCGTTTTCCGCGTAAGTGACGGTGTCGTAGCGTTGCGTGCCGCGCGTGGTTACGGCGAATAAACGTCGGCCATTGAAATGCGTCTGGCAAGCGTGCCAATCATCGTGCACAGTGACGTCGGCAAACTCACGGTAGTCCATGCCCGCACGTTCGAGCTGTTTGTGCGAGATTGAAAAACCCAACGGCTTCACCAAATGCAAACGCGCGCCGGTGTTGACGGCCAGACGCATGGCATTGCCGCTGTTGGGCGGGATTTCGGGTTCGTATAAAACGATGTCAAACATCGGCGGCGTGTCTCTTAAAAGCGTCGGGCAGGGTGCGCGCGGCGATGAGGCCGGTGACGCGTGCGGCGCCTGCTTGTTTCAAGTTGCGCGCGAGTTCGTTGAGGGTGGCGCCGGTGGTCATCACGTCGTCGATCACGGCGACGTGCAGGCCGCTGAAATCGGCATCGCAGACAAACGCTTTGCGCATGTTTTTGGCGCGCGCTTTCCATGGCAGTGCGGCTTGCGGTTGGGTGTCGCGTACTTTGCGGCAAGCGTGCGGTTGCAGCGAAATGCCGGTGATTTTTACTACTACACGCGCGATTTCCTGTGCTTGATTGAAGCCGCGTTCGCGCAGTCGCGCGTCGGCGAGCGGCATGGAGATGATCACGTCTGGGCGCTCATCGAGGCTGGCGGCGATGGCGGCGCCGAACACCGGCGCAATCGCCAGCATGCTGCGGTATTTGAGGCCTTGCACCAGGGCATCAACGGGGAACGAGTAGGTGTAGGGCGCGCACACGTGGTCATACGCAGGCGGGTGCGCGAGGCATGCACCGCAGCGCTCGCCCGTGGTGAGCGGCAGCGCGCAGGTGTCGCAGTGGTGGGGCGCGAGGCGCGGCAGATCGGCGGCGCAGGCCGGGCACAGCAGGGCGCCGCGACTGGCACCCGCGCACAGCAGGCACGTGGGGGCGATGGCCCTTTGTACGAAATGTACGCAATGGGTCAAAATTTTGTATGGTAAATTTGACAGCAAAGAGTTCATTAGTGAATATGCAAGTTCTTCAATATATTGAATTTTTCTGTTGAGACGCCGACATGGATACCGCCACCGCTTCCCCGCCAAGCACTACAAAACGCTGGAGCGTCGACCAAGTCGCAGCGCTGTTCGACCTGCCGTTTAATGATCTCATTTATCGTGCACAGACGGTGCATCGCGAAAACTTCGATGCGAATGCGGTGCAGCGCTCGACCTTGTTGTCGATCAAAACCGGCGGCTGCTCGGAGGATTGCGGCTATTGTCCGCAGGCCGCACGCTATCACACCGGTGTGGAAAACGAGGACATGTTGTCCGTCGATCAAGTGCTCGCCGCGGCGCAGGCTGCCCGCGACAACGGCGCCACGCGCTTTTGCATGGGTGCGGCGTGGCGCGGGCCCAAGCAGCGCGATCTCGACAAGGTGGTTGATATGGTGCGCGCTGTTCGTGCGCTGGGCATGGAAACCTGCGCCACACTCGGCATGTTGAAAGACGGGCAAGCGGAACAATTAAAATCGGCGGGCCTTGATTACTACAACCACAACATCGACACCGCGCCGGAGTTCTACGGCCAGATTGTCACCACGCGCACGCAGCAGGATCGAATGGATACCTTGTCGCGTGTGCGCGAGGCGGGCATGCACGTGTGTTGCGGCGGCATTGTCGGCATGGGCGAAACACGGCGTGCGCGCGCGGCGTTGATTGTGCAGTTGGCGAACATGAATCCCTATCCGGAATCGGTGCCGATCAACAATCTGGTGCAAGTGGCAGGCACACCTTTGAATGGCACCGAACAACTCGATCTGCTGGAGTTTGTGCGCACCGTGGCCTGCGCGCGTATCACCATGCCCAAAGCGACGGTGCGTCTGTCGGCGGGGCGGCAGGATATGCCCGAAGGCATCCAGGCACTGTGTTTTCTAGCGGGTGCGAATTCGATTTTCTATGGCGAAAAGCTGCTCACCACCGGCAACCCCGATGTAGCACGCGATCAGGCTTTGTTTGCCAAGCTGGGGTTGCGCGCGATGGAGGCGAAGGACGCGAGTTAACGTGGTTTTTTCCGCGTTAAAGCGAGAACTGGCGGCGCTAGACGACCAAAGCCTGCGCCGCCACCGTCGCACGCTCGATGCCGCGCAAAGTGCGCATGTCACGGTTGATGGCCAGCCGTATCTGGCGTTTTGCAGCAACGATTATTTGGGGCTTGCGAATCATCCGGCGTTGATTGAAGCCGCGCGCGACGGCGCTACGCAATACGGCGTGGGCGCAGGCGCCTCGCATCTGGTGCTGGGCCACACGCGTGCGCACGAACAATTGGAGCAACAACTTGCGGCGTTCGTGAATTTGCCGCGCGCGTTGTTGTTTTCCACGGGCTATATGGCGAATCTGGGCATTGTCACGGCGCTGGTGGGACGCGAAGACGCGGTGTTTGCCGATCGGCTGAATCATGCTTCGTTGAATGATGCGTGTTTGCTCGCGCGCGCGCAATTCAAACGCTATGCGCACAATCATCTTGAACAACTCGAACGCTTGCTGGCCAGCACCAAAGCCAAACGCAAACTGATCGTCGCCGACGCCGTGTTCAGCATGGATGGCGATATCGCCCCGGTGCCGCATTTATTGGCGCTGGCCGAGCGTTATGACGCGTGGCTAATGCTCGATGATGCGCACGGCTTCGGCGTGCTGGGCGCGGGCGGGCGCGGGGTACTGGAACATTTCGGTGTTAGCAATTCACGCGTGATTTATATGGCCACACTCGGTAAAGCGGCGGGTGTGTCCGGTGCGTTTGTGGCGGGTGACGCCACGCTGATTGAGCTGCTGATGCAGCGCGCGCGCACTTATATTTACACCACCGCGATGCCGCCGCTGTTGGCGTGCGCGCTGTCTAAAAGTCTGCAATTGATCGCGGCGGCGGATGCCTTAAGGCTACAATTGGCTAATAATATTATTCAATTAAATCAAATACTTACGAATACTCTACCAGAGGGCTGGCGCCTGCTGCCGTCACAAACCGCCATCCAGCCGCTGCTCATCGGTGACAACGCCGAAGCCGTGCGCATCGCAGCGCAACTCGCCGCACGCGGCGTGCTGGTGCCCGCGATACGTCCGCCCACAGTGCCGCAGGGTACGGCGCGCTTGCG
>JAYUAH010000476.1:0-9454 GCA_043741415.1 Betaproteobacteria bacterium | reverse complement strand
TCGATGTGCCCAAGGCAGCGATCCGCATGCCCGACGGCCCGATCAAAGCCATCGGCGATACGCAGTTCAGGATTGCCATGCACGCCGACGTGGTGGTGAGCATTACCGTTTCGGTTTTGGGCGAGGCGGCTTAGGCCGCGACGCACTTGCGTGCAGAGAGGTGTGCTTAGTTACTAATTCAAAACGCTTTTTTCGCATGAAAAAAAAGGGCTGGCGACAGCCCTTTTTTTTATGTAGATTCGTCCTGTCACAAAAAACACGTCCGTTCGATCTAATAAAAATATTCAATAAAAACAAATACTTACAAAAATATATAAAAAATTATGTGCGCCATGCAAGTGATCAGCAGTTTCCCCAAAGACCCGCAAATCGAAGCACTGCGCGTGCCACCGCAGTCAATCGAAGCCGAGCAATCCGTGCTCGGTGCGCTGCTGCTGGATAACACCGCGTGGGATCGTATTTCCGACACGGTGAGCGAAACCGATTTCTACCGCGCCGATCACCGGCTGATTTTTGAGCACATCCTGCTGCTGATTGAAAACAACCGGCCCGCCGATGTGCTGACGGTGTGCGAAAGCCTGGAACGCAGCGCCAAACTCGCCGAGGCGGGCGGGCAGGCGTATCTGGGCTCGCTGTCGATGAACACGCCGAGTGCTGCGAACATCCGCCGCTACGGCGAGATCGTGCGCGAGCGCGCCATCATGCGCCAACTGGCGCAGGCTGGCATGGAAATCGCCGATTCGGCGTTCAACCCCGAAGGTCGCGAAGCGCGTAACCTGATCGATGAGGCCGAAGCCAAGGTGTTCAGGATCGCCGAGGTGGGCGCCAAGGCCAAGCAGGGCTTCGTCAAAATTGACCCGCTGCTCACCGAGACGGTGGAGCGCATCGACATGCTCTACAGCCGCGAAAACAAAGACGACGTGATCGGCTTGGCCACCGGCTATGTTGACCTCGATCGTATGACCTCCGGTTTGCAACAGGGCGAGTTGATCGTGATCGCCGCGCGGCCATCGATGGGCAAGACCGCGCTGGCGATGAATATCGTCGAGCACGTCGCGCTCAATCTGAAAAAAGCCGCGGCCGTGTTCAGCATGGAAATGTCAGGCCCGCAACTCACGCTGCGCATGATCGGCTCGGTCGGCCGTGTCGATCAGCACAAGCTGCGTTCGGGCACCTTTGAAGAAAGCGAATGGCCCAAGCTGGTGGATGCCGTGGGCAAGTTAAACGACTCGCAAATTCATATCGATGACACGGCGGGGCTGAACGCGATCGAAGTGCGCTCGCGTGCACGGCGCTTGCATCGCAGTTGCGGTGGCTTGAGCTTGATTGTGGTGGACTACCTGCAACTGATGAGCGGCACCGCGTCCGGGCGCGAAGAAAACCGCGCCACCGAAGTAGCGGAGATTTCGCGTTCGTTGAAAAGTCTTGCCAAGGAATTGAAGCTGCCGGTGATTGCGTTGTCGCAGTTGAACCGCAGTGTCGAATCGCGCGTGGACAAACGCCCGATGATGTCGGACCTGCGCGAATCGGGCGCCATCGAGCAGGATGCCGACTTGATTCTGTTTATTTATCGCGACGAGGTTTACAACCCGACGAATGAAGCGAGCAAAGGCAAGGCTGAAATTATTGTCGCCAAGCAGCGTAATGGCCCGACCGGGCCGGTGACGCTAACCTTCCTCGGCAAACACACGCGCTTTGAAAATTATGCGGGCACCGATTACGCGATCGGCGATTAATGTCGTTACTGCAGACGTGCCGGCCTGCAACCTTACAGCACTTCCCCCGCATGATCCGCCAGCCGTGAGCGCTCGCCGCGCATCAACGTAATGTGTCCGCTGTGCGCCCAGCCTTTCATGCGATCCACCACGTAAGTAATGCCTGAGCTACCCTCGGTGAGGTAGGGCGTATCGATTTGCGAAATGTTGCCCAGGCACACCACCTTGGTGCCGGGGCCGGCACGCGTGATCAGGGTTTTCATTTGCTTGGGCGTTAAGTTTTGCGCTTCGTCGATCACCAGGTATTTATTTAAAAACGTGCGACCGCGCATGAAATTGAGCGACTTCACTTTGATGCGTGAACGGATCAGGTCGCGCGTGGCGGCACGTCCCCATTCGCCGGCGGCGTCATCAGTTTTGTTGAGCACATCGAGATTATCTTCGAGCGCGCCCATCCACGGATTCATTTTTTCTTCTTCGGTGCCGGGCAGAAAGCCGATGTCCTCGCCCACCGGCACGGTAACGCGGGTCATGATGATTTCACTGTAGAGCTTGGTCTCCAGCGTTTGCATCAGGCCCGCTGCCAAGGTCAGCAGTGTTTTGCCGGTGCCGGCTTGTCCGAGCAAGGTGACAAAATCGATGTCCGGATTCATCAGCAGATTCAACGCAAAATTTTGTTCCCGATTGCGCGCGGCGATGCCCCACACGTTGTTGCGCGTGTGGGCATAATCCTTGAGCGTTTGCAGGATAGCGGTTTTGCCGCTGACTTCGGTGACCTTGGCCTGAAATGGTTTGTCGCCGTGGTGTTCGTCGAGATAAACCATTTCGTTGATCAGCAGGCTGCCGCACAGCGGCCCATGCACCCGGTAATAGGTGTGCCCCGATTGTTGCCACGACTCCATATTCTTGCCGTGCGACTCCCAGAAGCCTTGCGGCAGCGCGCGTGTGCCGGTGTACAAAAGATCGGTGTCTTCGATCACCTTGTCGTTAAAATAATCCTCTGCGGCGAAGCCCAGCGCGCGTGCCTTGATGCGCATATTGATGTCCTTCGACACCAAAATCACTTGCCGCTTGGCCTGTTGATCCTGTAGATGTTTGACCACGCCGATGATCTGATTGTCGGCCTTGCCGCCGGGCAGACGCGCGGGCAGCTCGCCATTGATGGCCTCTGTTTGTAAAAACAAGCGGCCGTTGGCGTTCTTGTCGCCGTGCGTCGATAACGCAATACCGGCTGCAATATCGGCGGTGGCGTGGCCGACCAACTCGTCAAGATAGCGGCTCGCCTGACGTGCGTTGCGCGAAACTTCGGACATGCCTTTTTTGTGATCGTCGAGCTCTTCCAGCGTGGCCATCGGGATGAAGAGATCGTGTTCCTCGAAGCGGAACAGGCTGGTCGGGTCGTGCATCAGCACATTGGTGTCGAGCACGAACAACTTGGTGGACGTCGGGGCGTGCAGGCGGGTCACGTTGGTGGCCGAACTTGCAGCGGGCGACGCAGGTTTACGCTGGATCATGACAGGCCTTATAAAAAGTTACTTACAAAGTTAACTACGTCTAAGTATTTGTTTTTAAACAGTTTTTATCAATTCGAGTACCTCCTGTGCATGCCCCGGTACTTTCACCCCACGCCACTCACGGCGCACTATGCCCTTGGCATCAACGACAAAGGTGCTGCGTTCGATGCCGCGTACTTTTTTACCGTACATGTTTTTCATCTTGATGACATCGAAGGCTTTGCACGCGACTTCGTCAAGGTCGGACAGCAAGTCAAACGGAAAACTCATTTTCGCTTTGAAGTTTTCGTGCGACTTCAAACTGTCGCGTGACACGCCATAGATGGCGCAATGGGCCTTTACGAATTGCGCGTGCAGATCGCGAAACTGCAGGCCCTCATTGGTGCAGCCCGGCGTATTGTCCTTCGGATAGAAATACAGCACCCACGTGCGACCGAGAGCGGCTGCGCTGCTGAAAGTCTTGCCGCCGGTGGTTTCCAGTTCGAAATCGGGAACGGGCTTATTCAACATGTCACTATTTGCAAGGTTCAACAAGCGCGACTATGCGCACCAACTGTGCGTACCCCATACTGAAGTAAATGGAAGCACAACGCAAGACACACACCAGCGTGCGCGGCTCAGGCAAGGGCTGCCGCACCTTGCATGCATAAGGTGCCGCTGCGCCCCGCAATGGTGCCGTCAATGACGTGATGACGCGGCAGCGCATCGCGATCCAGTGCTTGCGCGTAATCCTGCATCGCGGTCAGTGCGTAGCCTTGTGCGCGCCACCCGGTTAGCAGTTCATCGAAGACGGGGCTAAGCCGGTTGCCTTCCAGTTCCGCGTGCAAGGTATAGACATGGCCGCTGGCCGGCGCTTGCGCGGTGCGGTCCAATAGATGTCGCGCGACGTTGGCTTCGGTCACGCCGTCATTGCCGATGAGTTCATCGAGCGTCGGCAGCGTGGTCGGCAGTTGCGGGCAGGCGATGGCGCGCCCTTCGACCACGGGCACGAAAGGGTGCGTGCCACGGGTGTCCGAGCAGTAACGAAATCCTAATTCGTCGGTGAGCCGAAACGCATGCGCGTTCATTTGCCAGCCGGCGGCGCCATGCGTTTGCGCCGCTTCGCCAAATACGTTGGCAAAGCGCTCGCAGGCGCGCTGCATTTCGCGCCGTGTCCAAGGTTCGCTGGCATTCACGACTTTGTCCTGCCATTCGGCGTGGTCGTTGGTATGGATGCCAACCTCATGTCCGGCCTCGCGCACGCTGCGTAGCAGCGGCGCGCAGCGACGGCTGATATCCGGGCCGGGTAACAGCGTGCCGTAGAGCAAGGTCTTGATGCCATAGTTAGAGACCACCGAGGTGCGCGATACTTTTTGCAGGAAGCCGCGGCGAAACACGCGTCGTATCGCGCGCCCGGTGTGGTCAGGGCCGAGGCTGAACAAAAAAGTGGCGCGGGTTTTGTGGCGCTCCAGCAGCCGCAGTAATTGCGGCACGCCGTCGAGTGTGCCGTGATAGGTGTCGACGTCGATCTTCAGGGCGAGCTTCAATAGAGATTCCGGGCGCCGCGATATTTTATGCGCGTGTTACGTAAATAGAGAAAACGGTCAAATAGCGCTGTTATCATACCCGATTGTGCACGGTGAATTTTGCCGGCATTGGCGATGATCAACCGCAGGTATGTCAATGGAGAGTTGAGAATTGAAAATCTGTGTCATAGGTACAGGTTATGTCGGACTGGTCACGGGCGCGTGTCTCGCCGAGACCGGACATTTTGTGGTGTGTGTGGATAAGGATGCGGCCAAAGTACGCAAGCTCAAGCAAGGGGCCATCCCGTTTTATGAGCCGGGCTTGTCGGAGATGGTGCGCCGTAACGGTCGTGAACGGCGGTTGCTGTTCGTGTCGTCGCTGACGGACGTGCCGAATGCCACCGATGTGTTTTTCATCGCCGTGGGTACGCCGGCCGCTGCCAACGGCTCCTCGGATACTCGTCAAGTGCTGGCGGCGGCGGTGGAACTGGGGCGCAGCCTGTCTAAATCCGCCATCATTGTGGCGAAATCCACCTCGCCGGTGGGCACGGCCGAGCGCGTACGCAAGACCATACAGCGCGAGCTCACGCGCCGAAAGCAGACCTTCGAATTTGCGCTGGTGAGCAATCCGGAGTTTCTGAAGGAAGGCGACGCGATCAACGATTTCATGCGTCCCGACCGCGTGATTATCGGTGTCGATCATGACAGTGCCGCGAAACAGATGCGCGCGCTCTACGCGCCTATCATCCGTAGCCATGAACAACTGCTGGTGATGGGCGTGCGCGATGCGGAAATGACCAAGTACGCGGCCAATGCGATGTTGGCTTCGCGCATTTCGTTGATGAACGAAATCGCCAATCTGTCGGAGTGCGTGGGCGTGGATGTTGAAAACGTGCGCTTGGGCATCGGCTCGGATCGGCGTATCGGCTATTCATTTATTTACCCGGGTTGCGGTTACGGCGGCTCGTGCTTTCCCAAAGACGTTAAGTCACTGGCGTACCAGGCCAAGCGTCATAAGCTGAAGCCGCGCATGATGCAGGCGATGGATGAAACCAACGAAGCGCAGAAGCTGCGTTTATTCGAGAAAATTTGCGCAGAGTTTGGGCGTGATCTGAAAGGGCGCGTGTTCGGTTTGTGGGGGGTGTCGTTCAAGCCGGGCACCGACGATATCCGCGAGGCGCCGGCCCTGGTGTTGATCGAAAAACTGGTGGGTGCCGGGGCGCGGGTTTGCGCCTATGACCCGATGGCCATGGACAATGCCAGGCGCAGCCTGCCGGCAAAGTGGTTTAGCAGTAAAGCGCTGACCTTTGCCAAGGATCAGTACGCGGCCCTGAAAGGCGCGGATGCCCTGATACTGACCACCGAGTGGGAGTCGTTTCGTTCGCCGGACTTTGCGCGCTTGAAAAAGTTGATGCGTGGTGCATTGATTATGGATGGCCGCAATCAATATCAACCCGATGCCGTGCGCGCGGCGGGATTTCGTTACATGGGCATCGGTCGCTAACGCTGCGCAGACGTTGCGCTGACGTGCTTAATCGCACTACGCAAAGTGTTTACGGTTGGCGTCATAGATGTGCTTGAACGCCTCGCGCGTGCTGGTGCGCGGTTGCCATCCCAAATCGCGGCAGGTGTTATCGATGTTGGGCACGCGGTTACGCACGTCCTCATAGCCTTCGCCGTAGTACTGCGCAGCGGGCGTAGACACCAGCTTCACTTTTTTGGCGCGTTCACGCAGATCAACGTCGGTACTGGCCACCGAGAGCATCAATTTCGCCATTTGCCGCACGGATAAATTATTGCCGGGATTGCCGATGTTGTAAATTTTGCCGCTGGCCACACCGCGCGGATTTTTGACGATGCGCATCAGCGCATCAATGCCGTCGTCGATATAGGTAAACGAGCGGCGCTGTGAGCCGCCCGCAACCAGTTGTATGGGCTGGCCGCGCACGATGTGTCCCAGGAACTGTGTCACCACACGCGCGCCGCCGGGATTACCGGCATGCAGATCGTCCTGGCCCGGCCCGATCCAGTTGAATGGACGAAACAGCGTGAAATCGAGATGTTGCTCCATGCCGTAGCCCCAGATCACGCGATCCATCAACTGCTTCGAGCACGAGTATATCCAGCGCGGTTTGTTGATCGGGCCCAACACCAGTTGCGAGGTCTCTGCATCGAACGCGCGATCCGGGCACATACCGTAGACCTCGGAAGTCGACGGAAATATCAAGCGCTTGCCGTGCTTCACGCAGGACCGAACGATGGGCAGATTGGCTTCGAAATCGAGCTCGAACACCCGCAGCGGTTGTTTGACGTACGTGGCCGGCGTGGCAATCGCAACCAGCGGCAGCACCACATCGCAAGCCTGGATCTGCTGATCGATCCATTTCATTTTTTTTGTGATATCACCCTTTTGGAAATGAAATCGTTCGTGCTTCAGCAGATGCGCGATACGGTCGGTGGTGATATCCATGCCGACGACATGCCACGGCGTGGTCGACAGGATGCGCTGCACCAGGTGATGGCCGATAAAGCCGTTGACGCCGAGGATTAATATTTTTTTCATGTCAGTCAGGCCGATTGCGTAAGGGGACAGAGGTGGTTCCGAAAATGTTTTGAAAGTTCGCAGACGTTAGGGCTTGGCCGTCAAACTCAGCCTGCGTTAGCTGCAGCAAACCGCCGTCGGCGCAGCGCAATTGAAGTTGATTGTCGACGCAGCGCAGCGCGGGTTGTCCGGTGACATTTGCGGTTGCGCCCAGATTGAGTGTGCCCAGCAACTGAAGGCGCTTGCCGTTGACGTCGCAAAACGCGCCGGGATAGGGCGGTGCAACAGCGCGTATCAGGTTATGCACCTGCGCCGCGCTGTCATGCCAGTCGATACGGCCGTCTTCGGGCTTGCGTCCACCGTAGTAACTGCCGGCGCTCAAGTCTTGCGGTTGCAGGATTGCGGTGCCGTTGATCAGCCCCGGCAGCGAGCGGTACAACACCGTTTCCGCGGCGACCGTGACTTTGCGAAACACATCGAGGGCGGTGTCATTGGGCAATATCGGCACCGCGAGTTGATCCAGCAGACGGCCGGCATCTGGTTTGGCCACCATCTCATGCAAGGTGGCACCGGTTTCACGCTCGCCGTGGATGATCGCCCAATTCACCGGCACACGTCCGCGATACTTGGGCAGCAACGAACCGTGCATGTTGAAGGCGCCGCACCGTGCGTGAGCTAACAGTTCGGCCGGCAGCATGAAGCGGTAATAAAACGAAAACAGGAAATCCGGCTGCAAGGCGGCTACTGATTGAACCAGGCCCGGTTGCTCTGCGCTGTTGATTAAGGTGCAGGGAATGCCGTGCAACTTCGCCAGTTCAGCAACGCTGCCAAACCAGATATTCTCATGCGGATCATCCGCATGCGTGTAGACATGAACGACCTCCATGCCGTGCGCCAGCAATACGCTCAAGCAGCGCACGCCGACTTCGTGGTAGGCAAAGACCACCGCCCGGGTCATGCTTCCAGCCCGACCACAGTCCTGACTGGAACGACATCGCTCTTTTGTTCCAGCACGGCATCGATCAGGTAGCGCGGCCGGCCGCGTACCTGCTGATAAATGCGTCCGACGTATTCGCCCAACAGCCCCAAGCCGAACAGCATGATGCCGATCAAAAAGAACTGCAGAATATCGCGATCCCACACCACCGCCAGCCCCTGTTTGAAGCTGCCGGAGAGTATCCAGCGATTGATCATCACCACCGTGTAGGTGGCCATGGTGCCCAGTGACACCACGATGCCGAGTATAGAGAACGCCTGCAACGGCACCAGTGAAAAGCCGGTCATCAGATCATAGTTCAGGCGTATCAGTTGGAACATCGAATACTTGGAGTCGCCCGCGCTGCGCTCTTCGTGCGCAACTTCGATTTCCGTGGGGTTGCGCGCAAAGGTGTACGCCAGCGCGGGGATAAACGTGTTGACCTCGCGGCAGTTGTTGAGCACGTTGACAATGCCGCGGCTGTAGGCGCGCAACATGCAGCCCTGATCGGTCATTTTGATATTGGTAATGCGCTCGCGTATGAGGTTGATAATGCGCGAGGGCAGGCGGCGGAAAATGGAATCCTGGCGTTGGCGGCGAATGGTGCCGATGTAGTCGTAGCCTTCGTCCATTTTGGCGAGCAGAGCGGCGATTTCTTCCGGCGGGTTTTGTAAATCCGCATCGAGCGTGACCACGCGTGTGCCGCGGCTTTGTTCAAAGCCGGCCATAATCGCCATGTGCTGCCCGAAGTTGCCGGCCAGCAGCACCACACGCGTTACGTCGGGACGCGCTTCAAACTGCGTGCGCAACACCGCGGCGGAACGGTCACGGCTGCCGTCGTTGATAAAAATAATTTCATACTGCACATCGAGTTTATCCAGCGCAGGATACAGGCGCGCAAACAACGCGGGCAGCGCCAGCTCTTCGTTGTATACCGGTATTATTATAGAAAGTTCCATAAAATCAAATACTTACGTAATTTTTCACTTGCGTGCGCCGGCGATGATTTCAGCGCACGCGCGGCACACGCGATCGACATCGCTCGCGCGCATCGCCGGGAACAGCGGCAAGGTCACGGTGGAAGCACCGATCTGTTCCGCATTGGGGAAAGCCCCTTCGGTGCAGCCCCTATCGCGATAAAACGTAAACAAATGCAGCGCCGTGTAATGCACGCCCACGCCGATGCCGCGTGCGGCCATTTG
>JAYUAH010000475.1:0-4078 GCA_043741415.1 Betaproteobacteria bacterium | reverse complement strand
GCTTAAGTACGAAGTGGGGAGTGGGTAGTACCGCTGCGCCACGGCGTTTTGAGCTTCAACACCACTTGCCCCTGGCGGTTGATGGCGGGCCAGTCGTGGCTGATCGCCGGGCGGCAGTGAATGGCCTGCCTCACCCGCGTGTTAGCATCCGCCGGCAATGAACGCCCTCTGCTCGCCGCCTAATTTATGCCGCTGAATCACGCCCCGTCGTCGTTGGTGCTGGGCATCGAAACCTCCTGCGATGAATCCGGCGTGGCGTTGTACGACACGCAGCGCGGTCTGCTCGGCCACCGCTTGCATTCGCAGGTGGCCATGCACGCCGACTACGGCGGCGTGGTACCGGAGCTGGCCTCACGCGATCACATCCGGCGCGTGCTGCCGCTGACCCGCGAATTGCTGGCGGATTGCGCGCTGGCACTCGGCGATCTCAACGCCATCGCCTACACCCAGGGGCCGGGCCTCGCCGGTGCCTTGTTAGTGGGCGCCAGCATCGCCCATGGACTCGCCTATGCACTTGGCATTCCGGCCATCGGCATCCATCACCTTGAAGGCCATTTACTGTCGCCGCTGCTGGCCGACCCGGCGCCAACGTTTCCGTTTGTGGCGTTGCTGGTGTCCGGCGGACACACGCAGTTGATGCGCGTCGGCGGCGTGGGCGACTATGAGTTGCTCGGCGAGACGGTGGATGACGCGGCCGGCGAAGCCTTCGACAAAACCGCGAAACTGCTCGGCCTCGGCTACCCCGGTGGCCCCGAAATCGCGCGGCTCGCCGAACGTGGCCAACCGGGTAAATTCAAATTGCCGCGGCCCATGCTCAACAGTGGCGATTTCAATTTCAGCTTCAGCGGCTTGAAAACCGCGGTACTCACCGTCGTGCGCGGCAAGACCTTGAGTGATGCCGACAAAGCCGATCTGGCCGCCGAATTCCAAGCCGCTGCGGTCGAGGTGCTGGTCGCCAAGTCATTGGGAGCTTTGGAGAAAACTGAATTAAATCAAATAGTTATAGCGGGTGGCGTAGGCGCTAACCGGCAGCTTCGTGCGCAACTGACCGCGCGCGCGCAAGCCATCGGTTCTCGCGTGTTTTATCCGCCGCTGGAACTGTGCACCGACAACGGCGCGATGATTGCGTTGGCGGGCGCGATGCGCCTGACCGCTGGAAAATGCGATTTGCATACTGCTACGCGCGCGTTCACTGTACGGCCGCGCTGGGATCTGGAAGCGTTGAACGAATAACAAAATGCGCGCGTCTGATATTGTGCAGGCCATGCACCGCACTACGCCCATCTGAAAGGAAATCGACATGTCGTGGAAATTTGAACTGCTACTGCGGCCAGGTACTGAACAGTTGATCACCGAAGGCCCGGTGTGGGATGGCCAGCACATTTACTTCACGCAAATTCGCCAGAACCGCATCATGCGTTACGACCCCGCCACCAACGCCATCGAAGAATGGCGCACCGGCACCAACCGCACCAACGGCCTCGCGTTTGACGCGCAGGGGCGCCTGTTCGGTTGCTGCTCGGGCGGACGCGCGATTGTGCGTTTCGATCCCGACGGCAAAACCGTCGTGATTGCCGATCACATTGACGGCAAACGACTCCACACGCCGAATGATCTCGCCATCGACCGCAAAGGGCGCATCTGGTTTACCAACCCGATCAACGACGGCAACTGGGACAAAACCGAAGTCAGTGAACTCGACAACCGTTCGGTGCTGCGCGCCGATCCGCAACAAGACGGCAGCTACAGCGTCACGCGCGTGACCTTCGACACCACCCAACCCAATGGCATATTGGTGTCGCAGGACCAGCGCACGCTGTATGTCGCCGAGAGCGGCTCGGAGCGCGGCATCCCGCGGCAGTTGCGCGCCTACCCGATCAAGGACGACGGCACGCTCGGCGCCTATGACGCATTGTTCACCTGGGGCGAGGATGCGCGCGGCGTGCATCGCGGCATTGACGGCATGTGCCTGGATGCCGCAGGCAACATCGTCGCCACGGCGGGCTATTACACCAGCGGTTCAGGCCCGATGCTGTATGTGTTTTCACCCACAGGGCGCGTGCTCGAAACCCATCCGGTGAACGCAAACCGCCCGACCAATGTGTGCTTCGGCGGGCCGGACATGACCACCGTGTTTGTGACCAGCACCAACGGGCATTTCTACAAGGCAGAGACGAATCGCGTGGGGTGGGCGATGTATCCGTAGGCCGTTCGGCGGAAGGCGCTGCGCTTTTTCGCCCTACTGCGGCTGTATATTTGCCGCCTTAGCCACCGCCACATAGCGCTCGTAATCCGCTTTCAAAAACTTGGCGAATTCTTCCGGCGTGCTGCCGACCGCTTCGAGATTGAGCGTAGTGAAACGGTCGCGCACGTCCTGCGACTGCACCAATTGCTTGACCGCCAGGTAGAGCTTGTCGACGATGGGCCGCGGCAGGGCGCGCGGGCCGTAGAGGCCGTACCAGCCTGTGGATTCGTAACCTTTGACGCCGGATTCGTCGACCGTCGGCACATTGGGTAATTGCGGTGTGCGCTTTAATCCGGTAAAAGCCAGCGCACGCAAGCGCCCCGACTGCACCAGCGGCACCACTACCGGGCTGGGGCCGAACATCAGCGGCACTTGGCCGCCGAGCAGATCGGTCACCGCGGGGCCCGCGCTGCGGTACGGCACATGCGTGAGTTTAACGCCGGCCATCGCCTGAAATTGTTCGCCCGCGATATGCGTCGAATTCCCCCAGCCCGCCGACACATAAATCATTTTGCCGGGGTTGGTTTTGGCGAAATCGATCAGTTGTTGCAATGTGTTGATCGGCACCGACGGATGCACCACGATTACCAATCCACTTGAATTGCAGATGTGGCTGATCGGCGTGAAATCGCGAAACGTGTCGTAGGGCAGCTTTTTGTACACCACCGGATTGATGGTGTGGCCGCCGGCGGTGGTAAGCAGCGTGTAGCCATCCGACGGCGCTCTCGCAACAACTTCAGTACCGATAATGTAGTTGGCGCCGGGACGATTATCGACCACCACGTTCTGCCCGAGCATGCCGCCGAGTTTTTGCGCGATGATGCGGCCGACGACATCGACCGCACCGCCGGGGGCTACCGGGACTACCAGGCGCACCGGGCGGTCGGGGTAGGCGGCATGGCTAAGGGATGCCTCGAACAGCAGTCCGAGCACTGCAAGCCATCGTGACAGAAGCATGGTGCCCCTCAATAAAAATCTGATGCCGCGCTTTGCATCTGTACAAAAAAACCTCCCTCATCCCCAACCCTTCTCCCGCAGGGAGAAGGGAGCCCCCTCACGCCATCAAGGCATCCACGGCATCGGCGCCTGCGACGCAAACTCCGTGCGGCAATCGATCACCGCCGGAAGATCAGTCGCCATCGCCTGCTCGAAGGCTTTCTTGAAATCACCCGGCTTATCCACCACCACACCAAAGCAGCCGAACGAACGCGCGACTTGCGCGAAATCGGTTTCGAGAAATTCATAGCACTCGTCTTTGCGATTAGGCTCCGGCGTGTTGCTGTAGGCGATGTTCAGGTTTTTGACGCCCTGCGCCAGGCACTGGTTATTGTTAACGATGGTCACCGTCTTGATCTTGCGGCGGCGCGCGGTTTCGAGTTCGGGCAAGTGGTAATAGAAGCCGCCGTCGCCGGTGAAACAGAACACCGGCTGATTCGGCGCGCCGCACTTGCCGCCCAGCGACGCGGGGAACGACCAACCGAGCGAACCCGCGGCTCTGAAGTAACGCTGTTGCGGATGGTTGAACCACACCATGGTGTTGGTCCACAGCGCGGCAAAGCCGGTGTCGGCGAACAGTATCGCGTCCTTCGGCAGCAACTCAGTGAGTTCGCGGCAAATGCGGCCGGGATTCATCGGCACCGCATCCGAGTTACGCAGCGGCTCCACCTCCGCGCGCCACGCGTCGACATGCTTGCGCGCGGTGGCAAGCCATGCGTCGTGTTTTGCGGCGCTGGCGGATGCCGCGATGGCCTCTACCGCCGTGCGCACATCCGCCAGCACGCCGATCACGCCGGAATAATTGCGGCCGATTTCCACCGGATCGATATCGATCTG
>JAYUAH010000474.1:0-9484 GCA_043741415.1 Betaproteobacteria bacterium | reverse complement strand
CGTCAATGCCGACTTTGGCCAAGCGCTGTTTCACGTCGTTGGTTTGCATCGCCGCCGCGAGATCACGGTGCAAGCGCTCGATGAGGTCGGCGCGCACCCCCGTAGGTGTTGCCACACCGTACCAGGTGGTGAGTTGCAGATCGGGCATGCCGGCTTCGATGCTGGTGGGCAATTGCGGTAGTTGCGGCACACGCTTTTTGTCGAGTATGGCAAGACCGCGCAAGCGACCTGCCTGGATGAACGGTAGGGTTGCCGGCACGGTGACCACTACCATGTCGGATTCACCCGATAGAATATTCGTCAACGCAATGCTGGCGCCTTTGTACGGCACATGCACCATTTTGATGTGGTTAATCGAGGCGAACAACTCGCTCGCCAGATGATTGGATGACCCCACACCGCCGGAGCCAAAGGTGAGTTTGCCGGGATTTTTTTGCCCCAGCGCGGCGAGTTCCTTCAAGCTGTGCACCGGCAACGAGGGATGCACCACGATCAGGTTCGGCACCGTCGCCGCCAGCGACACCGGTGAAAAATCCTTGACCAGATCGTACTTGAGTTTCTTGTACATGCTGGGGCTGGTGGCATGCGACGCACTCAGGATCACCAGCGTATAGCCGTCGGGCGGCATGCGTGCGGCCACTTCGGCGCCGATGTTGCCGCCGCCGCCGGGCCGGTAATCCACCACCACCGGCTGACCCAGCGCTTCACTGAGTTTCTCCGAGAGGAGGTGCGCTAAAATCTGCGACGCGCCGGTGGGAAACGGCGCGATCAAACGCAGCGGCTTCACCGGATAAGCCTGCCCTGAGCCGGTCGCAGGGATTTGTGCCAACGCCGTTGCTGCCGCTGCGATCAACCCCATACTCGATATCGTCAATAACCCGCCTGTCATCAATTTTGAAAACATCGATTTCACTCCGCTTGCTTGCCGCTATTTTGTTGGCGCCCGAGTTTGCACTGCCCATCACCGATTTGCAACGCAACAGGGCCGCATCATGATTCGCGCCGCTATCGTCGGCCTCGGTGCCTGGGGCAAAATGTTGGTCGATGCCGTGCACGGGCAAACCGATGACATACGCTTCACGCGTGCCTGCACCCGCACACCCGCCAAAGTCGAAGATTATTGCCGCGAGCGCGATCTGCGGCTTAACACCCGCTACGAAGAAATACTGTCGGACCGCAACATCGACGCTGTGGTACTCGCCACGCCCAACTCACAGCACGAAACGCAAATCAAGCAAGCGGCGGTGACCGGCAAACACATTTACGTCGAGAAGCCGTTCACGCTGACGCTCGACAGTGCGCGCGCCGCCGTGGACGGGGTGACGCGTGCGCGCGTCACGCTCGCCGTGGGGCTCAATCGCCGCTTTCACCCCAACATGCTGGAACTCACGCAGCGTGTGCGTTCGGGTGCGCTGGGCACCATCGGCACCCTGAACGCAGAACTCACCGCTGCCACCGGCTTTCACCGGCCCCATACTTCGTGGCGTGTCAGTGCGGCCGAGGAACCGGCCGGCGCCATGGTATCCATCGGCGTGCATCTGGTGGATGCCATGATGAACATGGTGGGCGTGTGCGCGAGGTGTATTGCGTCGCCGCCCATCGCGGCGGTCCGCACGGCGACGACACCACGCACCTGATGCTGCAATTCGAGTCGGGCGTCACCGGGCTCATTTATTGTTCAGTGGCGGCGACGCGCAATCACCGCATGGCGGTCTACGGCACCAAGGGTTTCGCCGAGGTGTTAAAGCCGCAGATGGATGTGCTGCGCTTCATCCCCATCGCCGACGGCCACGCCAGTCATCTCGCGCGCATTCCCGAGCCGGAGGTGATCGAAGTGCCGGGCTTCAATTACGTCGGCAAATCGCTGACCGAATTTGCACGCTGCATTCGCGATGGCGCGCCGTATCCGATCGCGACCGACGATGTGCTGCACGGCGTCGCCGTGCTCGAAGCCGCCATACAGTCGGCCGCGAATAAAAAACCCGTCCAAGTCACGGACTGAGCGGGCAGTACGTCGGCGATATTTGCTAGACTTCGAGCCCTCTCTTTAAGGACACGCCCATGGATTTCGCACTCAACGAAGAACAACGCCGCTGGCAGGACGAAGCACGCCATTTCGCCAACGAAGTTTTGCTGCCCGCATCATTGAAACACGACCAGATTCAAGGCGGCTTTGAACCATGGGATTGGGACATTATCACGGCGGGTTCGAAGCTCGGCTTTCGCACCTTTGCCGTGCCCAAAGACCTTGGCGGTGCGGGCGCTGATTTTGTAACGCAAGGCATTGTGATGGCTGAACTCGCCAAGGCCGACAGTGCGATGTCGAAAGCCTTCAGCCAAAACTGGAAATGGAGTCATCTGATTTCCGAGTTCTGCACCAAAGATCAGAAGGATCGTTTTCTCACACCGTTTCTGGCGGATCACACCTACGTGATCGGCTCGGCCAGCACCGAGCCCAACTCGGGCTCGGACAACCGCTATTCGCCGGATGATGTGAAATCCGGCTTCCGCGTTAAGTCCGAACGTGAAGGCGACGACTGGTTGCTCAATGGCGAAAAAACGTTTATTGCCAACGGCTCAGTGGGCAAACTGTTTTTCGTCAACACGCGCTCCGACACCAGCGTGCTCGCGCGCGAAGGCACCACGGTGTTCATGGTGCCGCTGGGCACGCCTGGTTTTCGCATCGGCAAAATTTTCAACAAGGCGGGCTGGCGCTTCTACCAGAACGCGGAACTCATATTCGAAAATGCACGCCTGCCTCACGCCAACGTCGTCGGCCAACCGCACCAGGGACAAAAAGTGCGCAGCGGTGTCGCCGCTGAATTCAGCGACTTCGAACTCGCTGCCAACGCGTTGGGCATTTGCGACGCTGCGGTCGAATACGCGATGCAATTCTCCAAACGCGAAACGCGTGCCGGCAAAAAGCTGTGGGATCATCAGTTGGTGCAACTCAAAGTGCACGAGATGCACATGCTCACTGAAACGCTGCGCTCTTACGTGATGCGCGCCGCGTGGGACATGGACAACAAAGTACACGGCTCGCCCAGCCCGGTGCTGGTGATGGCGTATTCGTCCGACGTGCTGCAACGCGTGACGCGCCTCAATCTCGATGTGCACGCCGCCAGCGGCCAAGCGCGCGGCATGATGGATGCAATGGCGCAAAAACTGGTGCGCGACGGTATCATCTGGACGCATCTGGCGGGCGACACCACACAGCGTTTGAAGGTGTTACGTCGATTTAAATAATTGTTTAAAATCAAATACTTACGTAAAAATCACTGGCGAAAGCTATGAGCGGCACATTCAAAGTATTCGGCAGCAACGCGCTGCGCACGGTGCTGCTCGCGTGCGTACCTGCGTTTGAACGCGCTCAGGGCGTCACCGCCGCCGTGGATTTTGGTTCCACCAATCACACGCTCGCTGCCATGCGTGCCGGCGCAACGGCGGATTTGATTATTGCCACTGCCGGCGCAATAGATGAACTCACGCACGAAGGCAAAATCATTAGTGGCTCACGCACCGATCTCGCAGTGGCAGGCATCGGCGCTTGCGTGCGGGCGGGCGCCCCCAAGCCTGACATCAGTACGGTTGACGCGTTGAAGCGCGCGCTGCTCAATGCAAAATCCGTTGCGTATTCGAAAGCCGGACAGAGCGGCATACACATGGCAAAAGTGATCGCGCAACTCGGCATTGCCAATGTCGTGAATGCCAAAACCAAAATCAACCCCAGCGGATTGGTCGGCGAACTAGTGGTGCGCGGCGAAGCTGAACTCGGCTTTCAGCAGATCAGTGAACTGTTGGCGGTGCAAGGCATAGACCTGGTCGGGCCGCTGCCGGATGCCGTGCAGCTCAACAGCACGTTCGCCGCGGGGATCGGCGTGGGCACCCTGCATCAATCCAAGGCGCGTGCGTTAATTCAGCAGTTGTTGACGGGTGAATCTGCGCGCATCATGCGTGAGAGCGGTTTGACGCCTGTTGCACGTTAGTCGCCCGTACTCGCCTTAACCCGTTTGCAACATTGAGTTTCGGAGCGCCCCGGATGAACAAACGTCGCCTGCCATTGCTCACATTGATGATCGCCATGCTTTCGCCAGGATTATGTGCGCTCGCGGCCGACGCCGGCGACATCGCCGATGGGCAGAGTATTTTCATGCAAAAAGGCGGCTGTGCAGGCTGCCACGGCTGGGCGGGCGACGGGCGCAAGATGGATAACCAGCAACCCGATGGCGCAAACCTGCGCGAGACGCAACTCGATCGCGAGATCATCATCATGACCATCAAGTGCGGCAGGCCCGGGCGCAGCATGCCCGCGTATGACCGCTTCGCGTACAGCAATAACGACGGCCGCTGTTATGGCATGAAGCAGGCTGATCTGAAAAACAATCCCTTGCCTGATGCACCGGCAACGCTGCAGGCGCGCGAGATCGAACGCGTGGTGGATTTTCTCTACGCCAAGGTCGTCAAGCAGGGGCCGATGACGCGCGCAAAGTGTGTGGAGTTTTGGGGCTCGGACACGTCGGCTTGCGGCGATTTGAAGTAGTAGTTCACTGCATCAATTCCCGTAGGATGGGTGGAGCGTAGCGTAACCCATCACATCCGGTAATCAACATGTGATGATGGGTTACGCTGCGCTCCACCCATCCTACGCGTATCGAGTTTAATTCAACGCAAACACAAACAAATAGCTCGAGTTTTCCAGCTTGTCGAACTTCACCGGATGCAGATGGCGGCCGCTCGACTGCACGGCGAGATACTGTTTCGGCCCAATCGCATAAGTCACCGGCGCACCTTTTAGCGGCGTGCCGACGTTAAAGCGCCACAGCTCTTCGAGCGTTTCGTCGTGGTAGGCGACGATCCAGCCGTCCTGCAGCGCGGTGAAGAGCACGCCGCCCGCGGTGACGGTTGCACCCGAACGGATTTCAATTTCGGTCACAGCCTTCGCCACCACCTTGTGATTCACCGTGTCGAAGGCGGTTACTGAGCCGTAATACAAATCGCTGGTGTATTTACGTGACAGCGTGCTGGCGCGATCCGGGCCGCCATTGGGTCCGAACTTCACTTCGCCACCGGTCTGCGAGAAGCAGCCCTCGGTGCCCACGCCATAGGCAATGCCCTTCACCGGGTTATAGGCCGTGGGCTGATGCGCCACGCCGCCATGCCATGTCGGGCACGCGCGCTTCATGCCGTCGCCGCGCTTGGCGCGGGCCTCGGGGTTGTAGACCTGCACGTCGAGTTTGGGGTTGTAGTCGAGCGGCCGGCCGGTATTCGGATCGAGCCCCTTGGTCCAGTTCAGGTCGTTCACGTATTGCGTGCCCTTGATGAACTTGCCGGTCGCGCGATCCAGTGTGTAGTAAAAACCGTTGCGGCCAAAATGGCCGACAACGCTGCGCCGCTGGCCGTTGACCGTGGTGTCGTACAGCATGTGTATGCCGTTTTCGTCGTAGTCCCACGCGTCGTTCGGCGTGTACTGGAAATGCCATTTGGGCTTGCCGGTGTTGATATCCAGCGCAACCACCGAATCGGTATACAGGTTGTCGCCGGCACGCGCTTCCGCATCATAAATCGGGTACGGATTGCCGGTGCCAAACACGTACATCTTGTTAACGGGATCATACGAGCCCGTCTGCCAAATGCCGCCGCCACCGGTTTTCCAGGCACTGTTCTTGTCCTTCCAAGTCTCGCTACCGGGGTCGCCAGGCTTGGGCACCACATACCAGCGCCATAACTCATTGCCTGTGCGCACATCGAGCGCGGCTACCCAGCCGCGCGTGCCGCCATCGCCCGCGCCGTTTTGTATCAGCACCTTGCCATCGGCCACCAGGGGCGCTGTGAGAAATCGCTCCTGCAGACCAAATTCATTTTTGGTCAGGATCATCTTGTCCCACACGATTTCGCCGTTATCGCGATTGATAGCGATCACGCGTCCATCGGGCAGATTAGCAAGCACCAGGTCCTCCCACAGCGCGATGCCGCGCGTAATCGACGTGTTGCCCTGCCGCTTCACGCCCGGATCGGCGACCCACACGAACTCACCGCGATTCGGGTTGCGCGCATCAATCTTGTAGACCGTGCCCCAGCCGTCGGTGGTGTACATAAAGCCGTTGTCGATCAGCGGGTTGACCTCGCTTTGCGGCCCGTTCGGCCCCACATCCTGCATGCCGCCCAGCGCCTTCGCCCACACCATGCGCAGGTCTTTCACGTTGGTGCGATTGATTTGCGTCAGCCGCGAATAACGCGTGGACGCATAATCACCGTTCATCAGTAGCCAATTTTGCGGCTCGTTGTGCGCGTTGACCAGGCGATCACCGTTGACCGTGAGTTTATATTGTGCGGCAGCAGGCAACGCGATCAGCGCACCGACCAGTGCGGTAACGGCGAGCTTCAAGACACTACGAGTAAATTGCGGCATGATGACTTCTCCCTGTAACAACTGACGAGAACTTCCTGATTTCTTGTTCTAGCAGAAATGTGCCCGTCACAATAGCGCTGAATCTCAACGCTGTCCATGCGCGCCGACAGTGCGCGATCAAGTCCACACGACAGACTTCACGATGCGCCGCTTATAATGGCGCAACAGGAACTTAGCGCTCATGAATCGCAATTTATCAATCACTTGCCGGGTGGGTGTAGCTGTCGTGCTCGCCGCGGGCATCGTTGCGCCCGCGGCCCGCGCCGCCGAGAACTACCCGTCGAAACCCATCCGCATGATCGTGCCCTACTCACCCGGCGGCACCTCCGACACGCTGGCGCGCATCCTCGGCCAGAAAATCACCGAGCAATGGGGCCAGCCAATCGTGGTAGATTTTCGTCCCGGCGCCAGCGGCATCATCGGCACCGAAATCGCGATGCGCGCCGCGGCCGACGGCTACACGTTAATGCACGGCAACCTCGCGCAATACGCGATCAATCCCAGCCTCTACAGCAAGCTGCCGTATGACACGCTGCGCGACTTCATGCCGCTGAGCCTGATTGCCACTGCGCCGCAACTGCTGGTGGTGAATCCTTCATTGCCGGTGAAATCGGTAAAGGAGTTGGTCGATCTCGCCAAAGCCTCGCCCGGCAAACTGAATTTCGGTTCCGGCGGCACCGGCACACTCGCATTCGTCGGCGGCGAATTGTTCAAGTCGATGACCGGCGCGAACATCGTGCATGTGTCCTACAAAGGCACGGTGCTGGCGTTAACCGATCTTATGGCAGGCCAAGTGCACATGCTGTTTTCCGATATGCCGATCGCGCTGCCGCACACCAAAAGCGGCAAGCTGCGCGCACTCGCCGTCACCAGCGCGCAGCGTTCAGCGCTGGCCCCGGGTGTGGCCAGCGTCGCTGAATCGGGGTTGGCGGGTTATGCGTTGGTAAACGCGTGGGGAATCTTCGCGCCACACGGCGTGCCGCAACCCATCGTCGCTAAATTACACACCGAACTTGCGCGCGCGCACGCGCTGCCCGACTTGAGAGAGCGTTACGCAAATCTTGGGGTTGAAGCGACCAGCAGCTCACCGGAGCAGTTTGTGAAACACATTGCGACTGAGGCAGCAAAGTTTGCGAAAATACTGCGCGAGGCTGGGGCAAAGATAAATTGAACTGTACCGCTTCGCTATCTTTTAAGCACGCTTGCGCCCGGTAATCATCGCCCAAATCAAATTTTCGCGATGCCGCACACTGGCGTACATCACGCCCGCCACATGAAACGCCGCCGCGAGCATAACCACGTCCGACAGTAATCCATGCGCTTCTTGCAAGGGCCGGTAGTCACGCCATGCCGGCAAGGTGATCAGCCAACCGGTGACACCGATCGCCAGCAGCAAGGTCAACAATAACAGGATCATCGCTGCGCCCGCCGGATTGTGTCCTACGTATCGCGGCTCGCGTCCGGTGAGCAATAAGCGTACATAGCGCGCCAAATTACCGGGGCGCAGAACAAAATCCGCAAAGCGCGCGTGTCGCGTGCCCACGAATCCCCACGCCACGCGCAGCATCACCAGCACGAGCATGAGATAACCGCTGGCCTTGTGCCACGCCAACAAACCGTCCGGCGTGCAGTACGCGACGAGTATAGCAATCACCAGCAGCCAATGTATTGACCGTACCCACGCGTCCCACACGCGAACCGTTTTGCTTGAGATATTACCGTCGTTATCGTTTTGCGGCACGGCGTGCAGTTAATACATCTGGTTCGGGTCCATGCCCGTGTACAAATGCGCCACCTGCTCGGCATAGCCATTGAGCATCAACGTCGACCGCCGGCTGAGTTCGCCCACACGCCGTTCGGTCGAACGGCTGCGAAGCAAGCGCGGTGACACATCCGGGTTGACGTTCGACCAAAAGCTGTGCGAACGCGGATAGTGCTTCACCCACACCGTTTCCGGCTGCTGCGACAGAAAACGGATTTTCACCACGGCCTTGGGACTCTTGATGCCGTACTTCCATGGCACACGTATTGCCAGCGGCGCGCCATTGGCCTTGGGCAGCGGCTCGCCATAGATGCCAAGCGCCACCATGGTCAGCGGATGCATCGCTTCGTCCATGCGCAAACCTTCCACATAAGGCCATGAAATATATGAAATTTCACGTTGTCCGCGCAGGCGCTGCGGATCGTGCATCGAGGTGAACTGCACAAATTTTGCATCGCCCGTGGGCTCAACGCGTTTGACGATTTCCGAGAACGAATAACCCACGTATGGAATGACCAACGACCAGCCCTCGGTGCAACGCATGCGATAAATGCGCTCCTCCATCGGGGCCAATTTCAATAGATCGTCGATATCAAACACACGCGGCTTCAATACTGCGCCTTCGACCGATATCGTCCACGGCCGTGTGATCAGACCCGCCTGATTCGCGGGGATGTCTTCTTCGAGTTCGCGAAAGCGCGTCGTCCCGACGATGTCCTTCAACGACGATAGCGGCTCGTTCGTGGTACTGAGCGGGCTGCGCACGACGTTTGTGAACGGATTGTTCTGCTGCGCCGATGCGGGGTTCAGCGTGCCCATCGCGCCGGACAGCCCCAGCCCACCTGCAGCAGCCAGCCACTTTCTGCGATTCAGATACACGTCGTGCGGCGTGATTTCCGAAGGAACAATATCGCTCGCGCTCGGGCGCCTGATCAGCATGAAATTCTCCTCGGTGAATGCCGTGATTTCCGGTGCATTCTACGTCAGCCGCCGTTGGCGAACTATCCTCGAAGAAACGCAAGCAGCCCAGAAAGATTTAGGCCCGTGCCATCGGCTTTAAAACCCAACTCCTCGCCTGGCAGGTTTAGCCGATTGACCCAATAGGTTGTGTAACCAAATGATTTGGCGCCTGCCGCATCCCACCCGGCAAACGCAACAAAACCAATGGCCTCACGCGGCAAGCGAAACGCATCAATGGCCATTTGATAAGCACGTGGATCAGGCTTGTAGGTTTGTATGCTGTCGGTGCTAAGCACGTGCTCGAACATGCCATCGAGACCTGCATTGCGGATGCCGCCATTCAGTATCGCGGG
>JAYUAH010000473.1:0-4094 GCA_043741415.1 Betaproteobacteria bacterium | reverse complement strand
CCGTAGCTTATCGCCGCAATGCGTCAGGTTAGTTGACGCATCTAATGCCGCACGCTTGCTATCGCGACTTCCGCAGGGGTCTTCTTGCGGAAATATTGCGCGAATCTCTCCATACTCACGTAGAACACTGGGGTCACATAGAGCGTCAGGAACTGCGAGAACACGAGCCCGCCCACCACCGCGATACCCAGTGGGCGACGCGTTTCAGCACCCGCACCCAAGCCAAGCGCAATCGGCAACGTCGCGAAAATAGCCGCCGCCGTCGTCATCATAATCGGCCGGAAACGCACACTACACGCCTCGACAATCGCATCTGCCGGACTCATGTTTTTTTCGCGTTGCATTTGCAGCGCAAAGTCAATCATCATAATGCCGTTTTTCTTGACCAGGCCGATCAATAAAATGACACCCACGAAACTGAAAATATTCAGTTCCTCACCGAAAATAATCAATGTCGCCAGCGCACCAAAGCCGGCAAATGGCAGCGCGGTAAGAATCGTAAACGGATGTCCATAATGCTCATACAGAATAGCCAGAATCATGTAGATCAGCAGAATAGTCACCAGCATCAGTACCGGTAGCGAACGAAACGCCTCCTGGAAGGCTTTGGCGCTACCTGTAAACGCTGTCGACACGCCATCCGGGGCAACCTCTGCAGCAATGTCGTTAATCGCCGTCACAGCGTCGCCCACGGAGACGCCGGGTGCCAGATTAAAGGACAGCACCACCCCCGGCAGTTGGCCGACATGCGCGACCGATACGGGGCCCACACCGTTCTTGATCTCTGCCAAGCTGCTCAACGGCACCATGGCACCGCCGGGAGCCGTGATAAACAATGAATCCATAGCGTTAACATCTGCTTGATACTTGCGATCGATCTCCAGCATCACCGCATACTGATCCTGCACGCCATACAGTGTACTGACCTGCCTTCCGCCAAACGCATTGAACAAGGCTTGCTCTACCTGCTGCGAGCTGATACCCAGCGCCGCCGCGCGGTCGCGCAGTACGCGCACTTGTATCTCGGGATTTTTGAGCTCCAGATTGCTCGACACGTCGGTGACCAGCGGTAAAGCGCGCAGCCGCGCCTCCATTTCCTCGCCGGGTTTGTATAAATTTCTGAGATTCGTTCCTGTCATTACAAACAGGTAATCACTCGTAGACAGCGTTCCGCCGATGCGGATGGCAGGTGGATTGGACAGGAATAGCCTCACCCCCTGCATCCCTCTTGTATCGCGCCTGATCTGTTGTATCACTTCGTCAGCAGTGGCGGTGCGCTCGGTGCGATCCTTGAGTTGGATAATATAACGGCCCACGTTGTCTCCTACCGTGCCACCTACGCCCTGCCCGGCCGTCGACATCACTGCCTTCACGTTAGGATTTTTTTGAATGACATCAGAAATCTGCTGCTGATAACGAATCATCTCGTCAAACGTTATACCTTCTCTGGCACGGGTATTGGCGTTGATGACGCCGGTATCCTGCTTCGGGATGAACCCCTTCTGCACGATCTGGAACAGGTAGCCCGTCGCAATCAACATGAACACCGAGCCAATCAGCACCAAGCCGCGAATCTTGAGCGCCCAGCGCAGCGACGTAACGTAACCATTGCGCGCCATATCGAATATTTTTTCAGAAAACAAAAATAACCGGCCATGCACATGCTCGTGTTTAAGTAACTTCGCGCACATCATCGGCGTAATCGTCAACGACACGATCCCGGAGATAATGACCGAAATACCCACGGTCACTGCAAACTCGCGGAACAGCCGTCCGACCATGCCCTCCATAAACAGAATCGGCAGAAATACCGCCGACAAAGAAATGGTCATGGTCATTACCGTGGACCCGATTTCCTGTGCGCCCTCAAGCGCCGCGGCTTTGCGATCCTTACCCATTTCCAAGTGCCGCGTAATGTTTTCAAGCACCACAATCGCATCATCAACCACGAACCCGACAGCGAGCGTTATGGCCATCAGCGACAGGTTATTCAGGCTGTAACCCAGCAAGCTCATCACCGCGAATGTACCCAGCACTGATGCAGGCAGCACCAGCGCGGTCACCAGCGTGGCGCGCAGGTTACGCAGAAACAGCAGAATCACACCAATAACCAGCACGATGGAAAGTACCAGCGTGAAATTCACTTCGTGGATGGAGTCGCGAATGAACTCGGAGCGGTCCACGAGTATTTCGAGATTGGCGCCCGCCGGCATCTCCTTGCGGATATCGGGCAGCAACTCCTTGAGCTTACTGACCACCTCGACCGTATTCGATCCCGGCTGGCGAAACACCGCCAAAATCAACGCGCGATCGCCATTAAACCAACTTCGAATTTTTTCAAACTCGACGCTGTCAACGGCTTTACCGACGTCCGACAGACGCACCGGCATGCCATCTTTATACGAGATAATCATCGGATTAAAATCACTGGCCGTCTGCAATTTACCGTTCGACTTGACCGTGTAATTGCGTGCGGCACCCTGCAACGTACCCGATGGAATATTCGAATTCGCGCCTTGAATCGCCTGCACCACTTTCTCCATGCCCAGCCCGAAGCGGGACAGCGCATTCGGATCGACAAAAACGCGTACTGCATATTTTTGCGAACCGAACACCTGCACCTGTGCTACGCCGCTGATGGTGGAAAAGCGTTGCGCGATATTGACGTCGGAAAACAGATCCAGCTTGGACATGGGTACTTGCTTGGATGAAATACCCAATATAATCACCGGCGAATCAGCCGGATTGAGCTTGCGCAGCGTCGGCGGCTCGGGCATCTCCGACGGCAAACGGCGAATCGCCTGCGAAATCGCGGTTTGCACATCCTGTGTCGCCGAATCGATATCCCGCGACAACGCAAATGTGAGGGTGATGCGGACGTTGCCGGTGGTGGACGACGAAGTCATTTCTTCGACCCCCGCAATGCGGCTGAACTCGCGTTCCAGCGGCAGCGCCACGGTATTGCCGACGATCTCCGGACTCGCGCCCGGTAGTCTCGCCGTCACATTAATGGTCGGAAAGTCTACGTTGGGCAAATCGTTAACGGGCAGCGTGGTAAAACCCAGCCAACCAAAGAACAAAATCGCCACAAACAGCACACTGGTGGCGATAGGACGTTCAATAAAAATACGCGAGATATTCATGATCGTGCTCCCTCTTTGTCCCGTTTGACGCTATGTCTTGGGCTGCTCAGCCTTCGCTTCGCCGCTCTTGCTGTCCGTACCACTTTCGACCGCGCTGCTCCCTTCTTTACCCTTTCCCGACTTACCGCCGCCTTTAGCCCCGTCACCTTTACCGCTGCCGCCCAAAGTGACCGGTGCCCCATTCGTGAGCGTGGGCGGCACCTCGATCACCACTTGCTCGTCACCCTGCAAGCCTTTTGACACCACGACTTCCCGTCCAAGCTGCCGGTCCACCGTGACATATTGCAAGCGCGCACGCCCCTCCCTCACCACATACACAAACGGCCCATCCTGCCCCGGCTGTATTGCAGTTTCGGCGACCGTTACCGCGTCATCCTCGACTCGTAAAATAATACGCGCAGAGACATACTGCCCCGGCCACAATTCTTCTTTTTCGTTTTTGACACGCGCCTTGACCAAAATGGTTCCTGTCGTCGGGTTCACCGCATTGTCAATAAACACCAGCGTACCGGTTGCGATCAGCGGCCCGCCGCCGTTAGGCGCAATGTCTACTTTTATATCGCGCTTACCCCACACTGCACGAATATCGTCGAGACTGCGCTGCGGCACACTCAACGCCACCAGGATCGGTTTAGTGCTATTGATCAGCACCAGCGGAGCGCCCCCTGTTCCAGCCGCCAGGAGTGTGCCCGCTTTCACACTGAGACTGCCGGTACGGCCGGCAATCGGCGCCGTAATCTGCGAGTAGGAAAGCTGCAATTGCGCTGCATCAACCACCGCCTTGTTCGCCGCCACCGTGGCTTCCAGTGATTTCGCTTGCGTCGCTGCCACATCGTATTCCTGGCGCGTGATGTATTCCTTGTCGGCCAGTGGACGCAGCCGGGCTTCCTGCGCGCGCGCCTGTGTGAGTTGTGCTTCATCGCGCGTTACCGCCGCCTGCGTTTGCGCGAC
>JAYUAH010000472.1:0-1625 GCA_043741415.1 Betaproteobacteria bacterium | reverse complement strand
GGCTGGAAGAAGACGCCTTGCGTGCACGCATCGTGGCGGCGGCGCATAAGGCGTATCAAGACAAAATTGCCGCGGTCGACGCACCCGCAATGCGCCAGTACGAGCGCGGCCTGATGCTGCAAAGTATCGATACGCACTGGCGCGAACATCTGTCGTCGCTCGATCATTTGCGGCAAGGCATACACTTGCGTTCGTATGCACAGAAAAATCCCACGCAGGAATACAAGCGTGAAGCCTTCGAATTGTTTTCATTGTTGCTCGATACGATCAAGGCCGAGGTGACGCGCGTGCTGATGACGGTGCGCATCCGTAGCGCCGAAGAATTGCAAGCCGTTGAAGAACACGAAGCGCTGACCAATGTGCAGTACCAGCACGCCGATTTTGATGTGGCTGCGGCAGGTGCCAGTGCGGCCGAGACTGCAGTTGCGCCCGCCGCGCAGGATGAACCGGCGCATCATCCGTTTGTGCGCACCGGCGAGAAGGTGGGACGCAACGATCCTTGTCCGTGTGGTTCGGGCAAGAAATTCAAGCTCTGCCACGGCCGCTTGAGCTAAAAACAGATATATAAATTATTGTTTAAAATCAAATAGTTATATAAATATGGCCGTCAACCTACAAGCTCCGGATCCCGCGCGGCTGGCGGTGATTGCCGGCGTCGAATTAGGCTTTGCTGAAGCCGGCATACGCAAAGCCGGCCGCCGCGATTTGATGCTCATGCGCTTCGCACCCGGCACGCGCGTAGCGGGCGTGTTCACGCAAAACAGTTTTGCTGCGGCACCGGTGCAGGTGTGCCGCGAACGCATCGCGGCGGGTGCGCCGATCACCGCGATGGTGGTCAATGCAGGCAACGCGAATTGCGGCACCGGCGCGCAAGGTTTGGCGGCGGCGCGCAAATCCTGCGAGGCCGTGGCGCACGCGTTGGGTTGTGCGCCTGAGGCGGTGATGCCGTTTTCCACCGGCGTGATTCTTGAACATCTGCCGGTCGAGCGCATCGAAGCCGCGCTGCCGCGCTGCGTGCAAACGCTGGCGGCAAATCATTGGGCGGATGCTGCTACAGCGATCATGACCACCGACACCGTGCCCAAGGGCGCGTCGGCAGCGGCCGACATCGGCGGCAAGCGCGTGCAAGTCACCGGCATCGCCAAAGGCGTGGGTATGCTGCAGCCGAATATGGCGACCATGCTCGCCTACGTGGCCACCGACGCCGCGGTGGCGCAGCCGCTGTTGCAACGCCTGGTAAAAGAAGTCGCCGACCGTTCGTTTAATCGCGTGACGGTCGATGGCGATACGTCCACTAATGATTCCTTCGTGCTGATTGCCACGGGCCGTGCGGGCAATGCTGAAATCGCCGATGCGCAATCCGCGGACTACGCGGCATTGCGTGATACGGTGCTCAAAGTGGCCGTAGCGCTGGCGCAAGCGATCGCGCGCGACGGCGAAGGCGCGACAAAATTCATAGCCATACGCGTGAGCGCTGCGGCGAACGAGGCCGAAGCTGCACGTGTGGCGAAATGCATTGCGCATTCGCCGCTGGTGAAAACCGCGTTCTTCGCCTCCGATCCGAATCTGGGGCGTCTCATCATGGCGATGGGCAACGCCGGTGTGGTGGATTGGGATGTGTCGCG
>JAYUAH010000471.1:0-9509 GCA_043741415.1 Betaproteobacteria bacterium | reverse complement strand
GCCAGTTGAATGGCGCGATGCGCGCGATCACACTGTCCACCGCGGACATATCCGGCGCGCCGCCCAGATGCGCCACGAAGTTAATGCGCGCGCCGCGCACGCCGGCCGCGTGCAGGCTGTCCAGTTCTTTATCGCTGACATCCGGCTTCACCATCGCTACGCCGCGCCACGCACCTTTCGACCACCCCATGGCGTCGAGCATGGCACGGTTGTCGGTGCCATGGCAGCTTGCCTGCACCAGTATTGCGCGCGACAGGCCCAGGTGTTTATGCAGTGCGGCGAGGCGCTCTTTGCCTGCATCTTCGGGCGTGTAGCTGCGGTTTGCCGCATAGGGGAATTGCGCGCCTGGCCCGAAAATGTGGCAGTGCCCATCGCATGCGTTCGGCGGCGGAACGTATTTCGGTTTGACGGGATTGGGGTCGGGGGCGAGGATGGCTCTGGGTGCGCTGTGCGTGGTGGTCGTGCTCATAGTCTGGGTATCCTTGCTTTATCAATCAGCGCATTCCACTTCGCAATCTCGGCGACTACGCTTTTGCGCATGCCGTCGGGCGTGTTGAGGTTGGCTTCCACGCCGAGTTCCTGGAAGCGTTGTTTGACTTGCGCAGAGTTGACTGCGGCATGCACTTCTTTATTCAGCCGCTCGATGATAGCGCTCGGGGTTTTTGCGGAGACGCCGATGCCGTTCCACGATACCACGTCGTAGCCCGCAAGGCCGGATTCGTCGAGCGTGGGCACGTTGGGCAGCGGCGAAAAGCGCGCTTTGGACGTGACAGCCACCGCGCGCAATGCGTTGGCACGAATTTGCGGTAACACCGGCGGCAGGAATTCAAATGCGACTTGCAGGCTGCCGCCCCGCAGCGCTGCGATCACGGCGCCGGTGTTGTTGAACGGCACGGTGGTGGTTTCAGCGCCGGACATGGATTTGAATAACTCCGCCGCCAGGTACTGCGTGGTGCCGATGTTGATGGTACCGATATTGGTTTTTCCACCGCTGGCTTTGGCCAGCGCAATCAGCTCCTTGACCGATTTCACCGGCGATTCGGGCGCCACCAGCACGCCGATGCTAAAGGCGCCGATGGTGGTGACCATGGCGAAATCATTCACCGTGTCGTACGGCAGCTTCTTGAACATGGCCGCGCTGACCGCGTTGGTGTTGTTGAGCAGCATCATCGTATAACCGTCGGGCTCGGACCGCGCCACCATTTCCGCTGCGACGATGCCGCCGGCGCTGGGCCGGTTGTCGATAATGATTTGCTGGCCCATCGCCTCCCCCACTTTTTGCATCACTGCGCGCGAGGTGATATCGCCCACGCCGCCGGGGCCGAAGGGCACCACGAGCCGCAGCGGCTTGGTGGGGTAATTCTGCGCCGAGGCGTGAAAACCACAGGCAATTGTTGCTGCGCACAAAGCGCGGCAGAGACCGTTATTCATTGGGAATTCCAAATAGCGTTGAATTTATGACGCGCGCCGATTTTGCCCGTAGCGTGTGGCGACAGCAAGCCTATAATCATTTATCTGCACGAGTTGAACTCAAAAAATCCAGGGCAAGGGCCAAAACATTTTTGCCACAGGGGCCACAGAGAACACAGAGGACATCAACCACAAGGGACTCTCTGTGTCCTCTGTGTCCTCTGTGTCCTCTGTGTCCTCTGTGTCCTCTGTGTCCTCTATGGCCAAGGTTTGCTTGATGTAGAACGCAACGCATCTATAGGTAAGGGGGAAGCACCATGGCAACAAAACTCAAAGAAGTCGACGTCGTGCTGGTGGGATTGGGCTGGACCGGCGGCATACTCGCCAAGGAATTATCCGAGGCCGGCATGAAAGTGGTCGCACTCGAACGCGGCGCCATGCGCAGCCCGGAAGTGGATTTTTCGGTGCCGCGCATCCGTGACGATTTGCGCTACGGCTCGCGCAACGATTTGATGCAAAACCCGGCGGTGGATACGCTTTCGATACGCAACAACGTGTCGCAGACGGCATTGCCGATGCGCAGGCTCGGTTCGTTTTTGCCGGGCGAGGGCGTGGGCGGCGCGGGCGCACATTGGAATGGCATCACCTGGCGCTGGAACGACACCGAGTTCAAAGTGCGTTCGCTGTACGAAGAACGCTACGGCAAGAATTACATACCGGCTGATATGACCATACAGGATTGGGGCATCACCTACGCCGAGTTGGAACCGTACTATGATCGCTTCGAACGCACCGCGGCGGTGTCGGGCAAGGCCGGCAATTTGCAAGGCAAGGTGCAGCCCGGCGGCAATCCGTTCGAAGCGCCGCGCGCGAATGACTACGCGTTGCCGCCGATCGAGCAAACGCTGGCCAGCGGCATGTTTGCCGATGCGGCGAAAGCAAAAGGCTTGAATCCGTTTCCGGCGCCGACCGCGAATGCCTCGCGCGCTTACACCAACCCGGACGGTTCCAAGTACGGGGCTTGCCAATATTGCGGTCACTGCGAGCGCTTCGGCTGCGAGGCGAATGCCAAGGGCAGTCCGCTGCATACGGTGATTCCGATTGCCATGCGCAATCCAAACTTTGAATTGCGCACGCATTCGTGGGTGACCAAAGTTCTGAAGGATTCGTCTGGCAAAAAAGTCACTGGCGTCACCTACACCAACACGCTGAACGGTGAAGAGTACGAACAACCCGCCGGCATGGTGGTGCTGTGCGCCTATGCCATCAACAACGTGCACATCATGCTGCTGTCGCAAATCGGCGAGCCCTACGATCCCGCAACGCAAAAAGGCGTGGTGGGTAAAAACTACTGTTATCAAACCGGCGCCGGCGCGACGCTGTTTTTCGACGACAAGTTTTTTAATCCATTCATGTCTACCGGCGGCTCGAATTTTCGTATCGATGATTTTCACGCCAACTTTGCTTTCGACCGCTCGAAGTACGGTTACGTCGGCGGCGCCACCATTGGCGGCGGCATGACCAACGGCCGGCCGATCAACTATCGCCCGGTGCCGCGCGGCACGCCGCAGTGGGGCAAGGCGTGGAAGGATGCCACCGCGAAGTGGTACAACAGCGCGATGAGCATCGGTTCCAGCGGCAGCGTGATGGCGAATCGCTACAACTACTACGATCTCGATCCGACCTACAAAAACGCGTTCGGCCAGCCGCTGATGCGAATGACATTCGACTACAAGGAAAACGAGCACAAGATCGGTCGTCACGTGGCGCAGGTGATCAACGACATCGCCAAGTCGATGAACCCCACGCATATGAGTCCGGCCGACACGCGCGAATCATGGACGGTGGTGCCGTATCAAAGCACGCACAATACCGGCGGCACGATTATGGGCACCAGTCCCGCCAACAGCGTGGTCAACAAATTCAACCAAAGCTGGGATTGCCACAATCTGTTTGTCATGGGCGCGAGCGTGTTCCCGCATAACAGTTCCTACAACCCCACCGGGCCGGTGGGCGCGTTGGCGTATCGCGCGGTGGATACCATTAAGAATCGCTACCTCAAAAATCCGTCATCGTTGGCTTGATATAAGTATTTGATTTTAAACAATATTTAATTCAGGAGCAATTCATGAAAGACGAAGGGATTAAGCGTCGTGATTTTCTGAAGAGCGCCGTCGCCGGCGGCGCGGTGGCCGCGACCAGCGTGGTGGCCATTCCGCAGAGTGCCGAGGCACAACAAAAACCCGCAGCACCCGCGCATCCGGGTTACTCGTATCTGAATCCCGATGAAGCCGCGTTTGTTGAGGCGGTGGTTGATCACATGATTCCCGCCGACAACTATTCGCCCAAGGGCACCGATGTCGGCATCAACATTTACATCGACCGTGCGCTGTCGGGCGGCTGGGGCAAAGGTGATCGCATGTATATGCAAGGGCCGTGGAAAGTCGGCCACGCGAATCAGGGCTACCAGTTGCCGCTGACACCCGCCGAGTTGTATCGCGCCGGTATCCGCGAGACCAACGCTTATTGCACGAAGACCCACGGTAAATCGTTTGATCGTCTTGAAGCCGCACAAAAACAGGAAGTGCTGGTGGGCTTGCGCGACGGCAAAATCACCTTCGCCAACGGCTTGCCCGCACGCACGTTTTTCGGCACGATGTATCAGAACGTGATGGAAGGCTTGTTCGCCGACCCGATCCACGGCGGCAACCGCAACAAGGCGGGTTGGCGCATGATCGGTTTTCCGGGCGTGGTGGCGGTGCATCAGCAGAACGTCGTCAAGTTTCGCGACCGCAAATTCGTGGCTGAACCCAAGAGCATTTCCGACTTGAGCTAAGGAGACGATCATGGCAACCAAACTCAAGGAAGTGGACGCCGTCGTCGTCGGCCTCGGTTGGACCGGCGGCATACTCTCGGCAGAACTCACCAAGGCCGGCATGAAAGTCGTCGCGCTCGAACGCGGTGGTCCGCGCGGCGCCGAAGAATATTCGATCCCGCATGGGCGCGATGAATTGAAGCATGTGCATCGCCACACGCTGATGCAGAACGTGGCGCGCGACACGCTCACCGTGCGTAACAACGTGCAACAAGAAGCGCTGCCCATGCGCAGGCTCGGATCATTTTTGCCGGGCGAAGGCGTGGGCGGTTCGGGCGTGCACTGGAGCGGCGTGACCTGGCGTTGGACCGACATGGAATTCAAAGTGCGTTCCATGTACGAAGAGCGCTACGGCAAGAAATTCATTCCGGACGATATGACGATTCAGGATTGGGGCATCAGCTATGCCGAACTCGAACCCTTCTACGACCGCTTCGAGCGCTGCGCCGCGGTGTCGGGCAAGGCGGGCAATCTCAAGGGCGTGATCCAACCCGGCGGCAATCCGTTTGAAGGGCCGCGCGCGAGCGAATATCCGCTGCCCGCGCTGACCGCGATACACGCCAACGAAATGTTCAGCGCCGCCGCAACCAAAAATGGTTATCACCCGTTTCCGATTCCCTGCGCCAATGCCTCGCAGGCCTACACCAACCCGGACGGACAAAAATTCGGCGCCTGCCAGTACTGCGGTTTTTGCCAGCGCTTCGGTTGCGAGGCCAACGCCAAGGGCAGCCCGCATGTGGCGGTGATTCCGGTGGCGATGCGCAGTCCGAATTTCGAGTTGCGCACGAATACGTGGGTGACCAAGGTACTGAAAGATCCCGCCGGCAAGCGCGTTACCGGCGTGGTCTATACCAACCTGCTCAACGGCGAAGAGTACGAGCAGCCGGCGAGCATGGTGCTGCTCACCGCCTACGCGCTCAACAACGTGCACCTGATGCTGCTGTCGGGCATCGGCGAGCCGTACGATCCGGTGACGCAAAAAGGCGTCATCGGCAAAAACTATTGCTATCAAACCGGCGTCAGCGCGAATCTGTTTTTCGAGGGCAAGAACTTCAATCCGTTCATGGCCGCGGGTGGTTCGCGGCACGCCATGGATGATTTCAACACCAACTGGAATTTCGATCGCGGCGCGCAGGGTTACCTCGGCGGGTTTACGCTGTCGTCCGGTTTCAATACCGCGCTGCCCATCGGCCACCGGCCGGTGCCGCGCGGCACGCCGCAGTGGGGCACCGAGTGGAAAGCCGCGACTTCGAAGTGGTATCAAACCGCGATGAACATCAATTCGTCGGGCAGCGTGATGGCCAATCGCAACAACTACCTCGATCTCGACCCGACCTACAAAAACGCATTCGGCCTGCCGCTGATGCGTATGACATTCGACTACAAGGCCAACGAACAAAAAATGAGCGAACACGCCGCGAAACTCATCAACGAGTTGGCGAAGTCGATGAACCCGACGTCGTTCAACTCGGCGACCGCGCGCCAGAGTTGGACGGTGGTGCCGTATCAAAGCACACACAACACCGGCGGTACCATCATGGGCACCAACCCGCGCAACAGCGCGCTCAACACTTATCTGCAAAGTTGGGACGCGCACAACCTGTTTGTCATTGGCGCAAACGTGTTTCCGCACAACAGTTCGTACAACCCAACCGGGCCGGTGGGCGCGCTCGCGTACCGCACGGCGGACGCGATCATCAATCGCTACGTTAAAAATCCAGGCTCTCTCGTATAATATGTAAGTATTTGATTTTAAACAATATTTTTTATACTTTCAGGAGGGCATTATGAAAGACGAAGGCATCAACCGTCGTAGTTTTTTGAAGAGCGCTGTAGCGGGCGGCGCAGTGGCCGCGACCAGCGTGGTTGCCGTTCCGCAAGAAGCTCAAGCGCAACCAAAGCCGGCAGCGCCCGCGCATCCGGGCTATTCGTATCTCAATCCCGATGAAGCGGCATTCGTCGAAGCGGTGGTCGATCACATGGTACCTGCTGACGAAAACTCCCCCAAGGGTACCGATGTCGGCATCAACATTTATATCGACCGAGCGCTCGCTGGTGGCTGGGGCAAGGGCGACAGGCTTTACATGCAGGGGCCGTGGAAAGTGGGCGTGCCGAATCAAGGCTACCAATTGCCGCTGACCCCGGCGGAACTGTTTCGCGCAGGCATCGCGCAGAGCAACGCCTATTGCAGCAAGACTTACAGCAAAACCTTTGACCGGCTCGACGAAGCGCAACGTCAGGAAGTGCTGGTGGGCCTGCAAGGCGGCAAAATCAATTTCACCAACGGCTTACCCGCACGTACGTTTTTTGGCGCGCTGTATCAAACGGTGATGGAGGGCATGTTCTCTGACCCAATCTACGGCGGCAATCAAAACAAGGCGGGCTGGCGGATGATCGGCTTTCCGGGCGTGGTGGCGGTGCATGCGCAAAATGTGGCCAAGTTTCGCGGACGCAAGTTCGTGGCTGAACCCAAAAGCATTTCGGATATGAGCTAAGGGAAACATCATGGCAACGAAACTTAAGGAAGTGGATGTGCTGATCGTCGGGCTGGGATGGACCGGCGGCATCATGGCGAAAGAGCTATCCGAAGCCGGGCTGCAAGTCGTGGCGCTCGAACGTGGCAGCATGCGCACCGCCGAAGACTATTCGGTGCCGCGTGTGCGCGACGAATTGCGTTACGTGACTCGCCACGATCTGATGCAGAACACGCAAAAAGATACGCTCACTGTGCGCAACAACCCGTCGCAGGAAGCGCTGCCGATGCGCCGGCTGGGTTCGTTCCTGCCGGGCGAAGCGGTGGGTGGCTCTGGCGTGCATTGGAGCGGGCACACCTGGCGCTGGACCGATATGGAATTCAAGGTGCGCTCGATGTACGAAGATCGTTACGGCAAGAGCGTCATTCCTGCCGACATGACGATACAGGATTGGGGCATCACCTACGCCGAGCTTGAGCCGTACTACGAGCGTTTTGAATACACCGCCGGCGTGTCAGGCAAGGCGGGCAATCTGAAAGGCGTGATTCAGCCTGGCGGCAATCCGTTTGAAGCGCCGCGTGCGCGCGAGTATGCGCTGCCGCCGCTGGAGCCGATTTTGGCGAACGTGGTGTTCGCGGAGGCTGCAAAGAACCTTGGCTACCACCCGTTTCCGCGGCCTTCGGCCAACGCCTCGCGTGCGTACACCAACCCGGACGGATCGAAATTCGGCGCCTGTCAGTATTGTGGTTACTGTCAGGGCTTTGGCTGCGAGGCCAACGCCAAGGGCAGCGCGCACACCACGGTGATTCCGATTGCGATGCGTAATCCGAATTTCGAGTTGCGCACGAATGCATGGGTGACCAAGGTGTTGAAGGATACATCGGGTAAGCGCGTCACCGGTGTGACTTACACCAATGTGCTGAATGGCGAGGAGTTCGAGCAACCGGCGAATATCGTGATTTTGTGTGCCTACGCTATCAACAATGTGCATTTGATGTTGCTATCGGGTATAGGCACGCCGTACGATCCGGTGTCGCAAAAAGGCGTGGTCGGCAAGAATTATTGTTACCAGACAGGCGCTGGCGCGAGGCTGTTCTTCGAGGGTAAGAACTTCAATCCCTTTATTAACGCTGGCGGCTCAAGCTCGACCATGGACGACTTCAATGTGAACTGGGACTTTGATCGCGTCAAGCACGGTTTTCTTGGCGGCTACACCATAGGCGCGGGCTTTAATACGGCGCTGCCCATAGGCTATCGTCCAGTACCGAACGGGACGCCGCAGTGGGGCAAGGCGTGGAAATCCGCCACCGCGAAATGGTACCAGACCGCGATGAACATCGGCTCGAGCGGCAGCGTCATGTCGAATCGCTACAACTACTATGATCTCGACCCGACCTATAAAAACGCCTTTGGCCTGCCGCTGATGCGCATGACTTTTGATTACAAGGAGAACGAGCAAAAGATGAGTGAGCATGCCGCGCAAATGGTCAACGCCATCGCCAAATCGATGAATCCCACATCGGTTAATCCGGCGTCGGCGCGAGCGAGTTGGACTGTGGTGCCGTATCAAAGCACGCACAACACCGGCGGCACCATCATGGGCACCAACCCCGGCAACAGCGTATTGAATAAATATCTGCAAAGCTGGGATTGCCACAACCTGTTCGTGATGGGCGCGAATGTGTTTCCGCACAACGCCTCATACAATCCGACTGGCCCGGTGGGTGCGCTCGCCTACTGGACCGCGGACGCGATCAAAAACCGTTATCTCAAAAACCAGGGAGCTTTGGTGTCAGCATGAAAATCCAATCACTTACTTTTTTTGCAATCACTGCGGCATTTGCCATTGGCGCCAACGCGCAAGATACCAATCGCGGACAAAAATTATTTGAAGAATGCGCGGCGTGCCACTCCGTCAAAGCCGGCGAAAGCGGCGTCGGGCCTTCGCTCAAAGGTGCGCTCGGGCGCAAGGCTGCGGACAATGCGGATTTCCGTTATTCGCCGGCAATGCGCCGCAGCGACATCACCTGGAGCGCGGCGACACTCAACGACTTTATCGCCGATCCGCAAAAGGTTGTGCCTGACAATCGCATGCCGTACGGCGGCATGCCGGATGCGAAAAATCGCGCTGACCTGATTGCCTATTTACAGCAGCAGTTGAAATAAAGGGCGATGACGGTATTGATGTAAGTATTTGTTTTTATTGAGTTATTTTAAAAACTGTTGCTTGCTGTCATTGTTGGAAATTCTGCGCTGGAGGCGCATGTCGCGCAGGTCGCGCAGGCCGCAGGTGGCCCGCGCGACGTTGCGCTGCGAATCAAAACCGGCGTTGGTGATCATGCGCCTGGAACACAATATGCTGCGACGCGAAGTCCAGCCGGCGATGCAGTTCAGCCCGCTCGTGCGGGCTTAAAAAACCATCGGCCACAAACGCGCGTTCCATGGCCTGAATGTCTTGTTGCTCGGCCATCAAGCGGCGAAATTCCCAGCGCGTAATTGCACCGCGATGAAAGCCGCGCTCGATGCGCTCACGCTGTTCTGCCTGGCGAAAATTGATTTCGCGCAAACCCGCCAGCGGATGCTGCGTCGCGTAAGCCGGTTGCATGACAGGGCGGCCATAATCAGCGCGACCATAGCCGAAACCATCGGCGTGCGCTGAAACTGCCGCTGAAATCAGGAGTGCCGCTGCTGCTGCCCCGCGTAACATACGTATCGTTTTCATAATGCACCTCGCAAGTGTTAAGTTGACT
>JAYUAH010000470.1:0-4108 GCA_043741415.1 Betaproteobacteria bacterium | reverse complement strand
TACCGTATCGTCGTCGCCGACCCAGTATTCGAACAGGTCGCCGAGGATGTACAGCGCTTGCGCCGCGGGCGCGACTTGCTCGATAAAGGTAAAAAACTGCTGGTTGATCAGCGGCCGCTCGGTCGCCAGATGCAGGTCGGAGATGAGTAAGGTATGAGGCATTTAGGATTGAGAAAAAATCGGCTAACCCAATCCTAAGGGCTCGATCTTCAATCGTGAAGTCAAACGACGGTGGCTTTCTGAATCACCACGTCGTCCACCGGCACGTCCTGATGAAACCCACTTTGGCCGGTTTTGACTTTGCCGATTTTGTCGACGACGTCCATGCCGGCAGTGACTTTGCCGAACACGCAATAACCCCAGCCTTGCGGGGTGGGCGCGCTGTGATTCAGAAAATCATTGTCATTGGTATTGATGAAAAACTGCGCGCTCGCCGAATGCGGGTCGGAGGTGCGCGCCATGGCCACGGTGTAATGGTTGTTCTTGAGGCCGTTTTTCGCTTCATTCTTCACCGAAGTGCGCGCGGGTTTTTCTTTTATGCCGGGTGTGAAGCCGCCACCTTGAATCATGAAGCTGTCGATCACGCGATGAAAAACCGTGTTGTCGTAGTGGCCGTCTTTGACATACTGAGTGAAGTTGGCGGCGGTTTCGGGGGCTTTGTCGGTATCGAGTTCGATGACGATGTCGCCGTGCGTGGTTTGAAGTTTGATCATGATGTGCTTTCGTGGGTGAAGGAATTATTTTTTCGCTGCCGGTTTGACCGCATCCAGCAGGGTGACTTTTTCGATGAGGACGGGCTGCACGGGTACGTTCTGATGCGGGCCGCGTGTGGCGGTTTGCACGTCGCGGATTTTACTCACCACGTCCAGTCCCTTAATCACGCGGCCGAATACGCAGTAGCCGATTTCCTGCGGGCCCGGGCCGCGAAAATCGAGCATTTGATTGTCGACCACGTTGATGAAAAACTGCGCGGTGGCGGAATTCGGTTCCGCGGTGCGCGCCATGGCGATGGTGCCGACCTGATTGCGCAGCGCGTTGCCGCCTTCATGTTTGATCGGATCGCGCGGCTTTTTTTGCTGCATGTCGGGCGTGAAGCCGCCGCCCTGAATCATGAAATCAGCGATCACGCGGTGAAAAATCGTGCCGTTGTAGAAGCCGTCCTTCACGTACTGCAAAAAGTTTTTTACGGTTTCAGGGGCGTTTTCGGGTTGCAGCTCCAGCACGATCACGCCCATGCTGGTGCGCATTTCGACTTGCGGGTTCTGCGCCTGGGCACTCATTGAGACGGTGGCGATGAGCAAGGTTAGTGCAGCGAGCATATTTCGTAACATTTTGATTCCATTAAAGAAGTGGTTTACACGATGGGAACACTGAGTGCGTGGTGGTATAACGCGCCGCGCGCGCTACGGCTTACTGGCCACGGGCGCGCGCGCGGGAATCAAGTCGTTGACCGCTTTCAACTTGGCGGCCACTGTTTTGTTACTGGCATCGAGCTTGAGCGCTTGTTCGTACGCCGCCGCAGCCAGGCGCGCGTGTATGTCGCCGAGGTTTTCATGCGCGGCGGTAAATTTGGCATTGGCGCGTATCGCCGATTCCAGCAGGCTGCGCGCTTTATCGAGATCACCTTGCTCCGCGTAAATCACCGCGAGATTGTTATAGGGCTCCGGCAGTTCGGGAAAATCCTGAGTAAGATCGGTGTAAACGCGCGCGGCCTCGTCGAGCTTTTTCTGCTGCCCGAAAATCATGCCGCGCAGAAAACGCCCGCGCGCGTCTTTGGGGCGCGTTTTGAGCCAGGCGTCCACGCGCTGCAGCGCGCGATCGTACTGGCCGTTGCGATAGAACACGCTGGCTTCCTGAAAATCATTGTTCTCACGCGTGGTGGGCAGCACCGTCGTTTGTGCCAAGGCCAGCCGTGCCGGCGCGAACAAGAGCCCGGCAGGTGCTGCCAGCAAGCCACAGAGCACCCATTTCACCGCGAGGGACATGATATAATTTTCACTGAATATCAGAGACTTAGCGTCGACTTAGTTTCAACTTGGTTTCAACTTGGTTTCAATTAAAGCGCCGGTTGAAGCGAAACACCGAGCGAATCGGGATTCTACCAGAACAGCGCATTTATTCGTTCCGCAACCAACGTGCCGGCACGGCACATTGCAACGGGCGCAGAACATCCTCCATAGCCATGCTCAAAATCCACAACACCCTCACTCGCAGCAAGCAGGAATTTGTTCCGATCACGCCAGGCAAAGTCAATATGTATGTATGCGGCATGACCGTCTACGACTACTGCCACCTGGGCCATGCGCGCGTGATGGTGGTGTTCGATGTGGTGCGGCGCTGGCTGCGCGCGTCCGGCTACGTCGTTAATTACGTGCGCAATATTACCGACATCGACGACAAAATCATCAAGCGCGCGATTGAGAACAACGAGCCGATGGCGGCGTTGACCGAGCGCTTCATCAAGGCCATGGACGAGGACGCCGCAGCGCTCGGTATCGAAAAACCCGATCACGAGCCGCGCGCCACGCAATACGTGCCAGGCATGCTCGAGATGATTGAAGTGCTGCTCCAAAGGGGACTCGCGTATCAGGCGTCTGATGGCGACGTGAATTACGCGGTGCGCAAGTTCGAGGGCTACGGCAAGCTGTCGGGCAAGTCGCTAGACGACCTGCGCGCCGGCGAGCGCGTGCAAGTCGACATGGCGAAAGACGATCCGCTCGACTTCGTGCTATGGAAGCGCGCCAAGGAAGGCGAGCCGTCATGGGATTCGCCATGGGGCAAGGGACGCCCTGGCTGGCATATTGAATGCTCGGCGATGTCGAATGCCTTGCTTGGCAAACACTTTGACATCCACGGCGGCGGACAGGATTTGCAGTTTCCGCATCACGAAAACGAAATCGCGCAATCCGAAGGCGCGCATCAATGCACTTTCGTCAACACCTGGATGCACAACGGCTTTGTGCGCGTGCTCAAGGGTGAAATGAGTGAAAAAATGTCCAAATCGCTGGGCAATTTTTTCACCGTGCGTGAAATTCTGAAAAAATACGATCCTGAAGTGGTGCGGTTTTTTATTATTCGCGCGCAGTATCGCAGCCCGTTGAATTACTCCGATCATCATCTGGATGATGCGAAACTGGGGCTCACGCGGCTTTATACGGCGTTGAAGGATTTTGATGTGGTCGCTGGCGACGTCGATTGGAACAATGCGCACGCCGCGAAATTCCGCGAGGCGATGAACGACGATTTCAATACGCCGGAGGCTGTGGCGGTGTTGTTTGAGTTGGCTAGTGAAATCAATCGGACTAAGTCTATTGGCGCTGCGCAGTTGTTGAAATCACTTTCTGGATTGTTAGGCTTGTTGCAAGGGAACGCCACCGCGTTTTTGCAAGGTAGAAAACATCACAACGCGAGTGGACAACTCGTCGGGAGCGGGGCAAAAATTGAGGCGCAAGGATCAGTAACCAGTTTTTCCGAAGAACATATCCAATCGCAGATCGTGCTGCGAGCCGCCGCCAAGAGGTCAAAGAATTTTACCGAAGCCGACCGCATCCGCAAAGAACTGCTCGACGCCGGTATCGTGCTCGAAGATCACCCGGGCAGTCCGACAACGTGGCGGCGAAGCTGATTTTGTAGGATGGGTGAAACCCATCGCAAAGAATGGTGGGCAAACCGCAGGATGCTCGTTCGGCGCGAATGATGGGTTGCGCTGCGCTCCACCCATCCTACGAAAATTGATTGAGGGGAAATGACACTCGCTATTCAAAGCGCCTTCGGTTTCATCGTGCTGCTCGCCATCGCATGGGCGCTCAGCGAAAGCCGCCGCACGGTGCCGTGGCGCATTGTCATCTCCGGTGTGATGCTGATGCTGTTGATGGCGGCGCTGCTGTTGAAGGTGCCGCTGTTCAAACAGTTTTTCTTCGCGCTGAATGACGGGTTAATGGGGCTGGAAAAAGCCACGCAGGCGGGCACCTCATTCGTATTCGGTTATCTCGCCGGCGGCACTCTGCCGTTTGCGGAGCAGCCGCAGACCTCGAGCTTTATCCTGGCGTTTCGCGCGCTGCCGCTGATTCTGGTGGTGAGTGCGTTGTCGTCGCTGTTGTTCTTTTGG
>JAYUAH010000469.1:0-1631 GCA_043741415.1 Betaproteobacteria bacterium | reverse complement strand
CAAATTTTGCTTTGGCAAACGCCTCGGCCACGGCTTTTTCGTCGCCGGAGTCGTATTCGAAGGCGACGTTGTTCGGCGCTTCGTCGTGCAATTGCGGTGCGCCGGCGCGGGTGGCGTCTTCGTAAGTGGTTACCGCCGGCAGATCGCGGTAATCGATGTTGACCAGCTCGCGCGCATCCTCGGCAGCGGCAGCACTGTCGGCGACAATCATCGCCACCGGCTCGCCGACGTAACGCACGCGCCCCAGTGCAAGTATGGGCACAAAGGGCTTCACCATCGCTTGACCGCCGATGCCCGGATAGCCGACCACGTTCGGCAGCGATTTGAATCCGGCTTCGCGCAGGTCTTCGCCGGTGTAGATGGCAACCACACCAGGGTGCGCACGCGCGACAGTCGTGTCGATGCGCAGGAGTTCAGCATGTGCACGATCGGCGCGCAAGAATACGGCGTGCAGTTGATTCGGCGCGTTCCAGTCGGCGGTGTAACGGCCTTGGCCGGTGATCAGTCGTAAGTCTTCGCGGCGAGTCATAGGGGTTTCCTGTTGTAGTCGGCCAATAGACGTGGCGAAATGAAATCAATTTTCGCATACATTGTCAGTTCATATTGCGTTGTGGATTGTGACAAGCACAGGCCGCGCGTGATGTAATGCGCCTCGACAAAGTATTTTATTGCGGGCGGGGTGTTGTGATTGACGTGCAATTCATGCGCTGGATTTGCAGGGTTGGTTTGGCGCTGGCGTGCGCTGCGCCTTTTACCAGCGCAGGGCAGGGCTATCCCGTGAAACCGGTGCGCATCATCAATCCCTTCAGTCCAGGGGGCTCGCTGGATTTGGTGGCACGCGTGCTGGCGCGCTCATTGAGCAACGAGTTGGGACAGCAGTTTGTCGTCGAGAATCGACCCGGAGCGGGCGGCTCCATCGGCGTGGCATCGGTGGCCAAAGCGCCTGCGGATGGCTATACGTTGTTGATCGTTCAAAGCAGCATCACCGTGAATCCCATTCTGCAACGCAAGATTGCTTATGATCCGGTCAAGGATTTTGAACCGATATCTAAAATTTCGTCATATATGTTTTTTGTGACTGTACATCCGTCGCTGCCGGCGCGTTCGATCAAGGCATTGATCGCGTTGGGCAAGGCGAGGCCCGGACAACTTAACTATGCGTCCGTGGGCGTGGGCAGCGGCACGCACCTAGCGGGCGAGTTGTTTGGTCACATGGCCGGCGTGAAGCTGACGCATATACCCTACAAGGGCACGGGGCAGGTGATGCCGGATTTACTCGGTGGGCAAATTGCATTGACGTTCGGCAGCACGACCGTGGTGCCGTATTTGAAGCAAGGCAAGGTGATTGCGCTCGGAGTTACCGGCGCGCGGCGCTCGCCGGTGTTGCCGAATGTGCCGACCGTCGCCGAGTCGGGTTTGGCGGGTTATGAAGTGACGGCATGGAACGCGCTGTTTGCGCCGGCGGCCACGCCGCAGGCTATCGTCACGCGGTTGAATGAACTGACGCGTAAATACATGGCGCAGCAGGATGCACGTTCCGTGATGGACGCGCAGGGGCTGGATGCCGACACCGGTACGTCGGCGGAGCTGGGCGCGCTAGTGAAGTCCGAGTTGGCGAAGTGGGCGAAAGT
>JAYUAH010000468.1:0-1632 GCA_043741415.1 Betaproteobacteria bacterium | reverse complement strand
CCAAGAATCTGACCATTACCGCCGGCGGCGTCTATCGTATCCCCGCAATTTACGCCAAGACCAAACTCTACTTCACCAACACCGTGCCGGTGTCGGCCTATCGTGGCGCAGGCCGGCCAGACATCGCCTATGCCGTCGAACGTCTGGTGGATCACGCCGCGCAGGAACACGGCTTCGACCCCATTACATTACGGCGGAAAAATTTCATTCCCGCAAGCGCCATGCCGTACAAAACCGCCAACGGCACCACCTACGACTGCGGCGAATTCGAAGCGGTGATGGATGCGGCGATGAGGCACGCGGACTGGGCGGGTTTTGCCGCGCGGCGCGAGACTGCGAAACAAGCCGGCAAGCTGCGCGGCATCGGCATTGCGACTTATCTCGAAGCCGGCGGTGGTGGCGGCACGCCGAAAGATCAAGTGGCAGTCGAGTTTGACGCCGCAGGCCATATGACACTGTTTGCCGCCACACAAGCCTCGGGCCAGGGACATGAAACCACGTTTCCACAAATCGTTGCCGAAGCGCTGGGTGTGGCGGAAGAGCACATCCATTTTCACCCGATGCCCCCTACCATGGATTTGGTCGGCAACGGCACCGGCGGCTCGCGCGGCGCACTCGGCACCGGCAGCGTGTTTCGTGTGCTCGGCGGCAAACTGCTGGACCTCGCACGTCCGCACGCGGCGCAAGCGCTGGGGCGCGAGGCGAGCGAGCTGCGTTACAGCGAAGGCCGCTGGCAAGCGGGAGATCGTTCCATCGGCTTTATCGAACTCGCGCGCCAACTTGCAACCACGCAGCCTCACCCGCTCAACACCACAGCCGAAGCGCTGTTCGGCATGACTTTCCCCAACGGCTGCCACATCGCCGAAGTTGAAATCGATCCCGACACCGGTGCGGCAACTATAGAGCGCTACACCGCGGTCGATGATCTCGGCAATATCATCACGCCAGTGCTGGTTGAAGGCCAGGTGCATGGCGGCGTGGTGCAAGGCGCCGGGCAAGCCTTCACCGAACAAGCGGTGTATGACCCGCAGACCGGGCAACTGTTGAGCGGCAGCTTTATGGATTACGCCATGCCGAAAGCGAGCCTGATTCGCGACATGGCGGTGCATGATCATCCGGTGCCGACCCAACTCAACGCGCTGGGCGCAAAAGGTGTGGGCGAATCGGGTTGCAGCGGCTCACTGCCCGCGCTCGCCAATGCCACCGTCGATGCGCTGCGCCCGCTGGGCATCACGCATCTCGACATGCCGTATACGCCGCATCGCGTGTGGCGAGCGATGCAGAATGCGCAACGCAAAACGCATTGATCAAATTTCGTAGAGTGGGCGTACAAAATAATTGTTTAAAAACAAATACTTACATGGATATTACCACTGGCAAGCTGGTTGAATTCACATCGCACCTGCGCTACGAACACCTGAGCGCCAAGGCGATCGAAGCCGCCAAGGCACGCATCCTCAGCACCCTCGCGGTAAGCCTCGCCGCGTTCGACATGGAACCCGTGCGCATCGTACGCAAACTCGCGCAACCCGTGGCTGCAGGGCCGTCTGCGCACATCTTCGGTTCGCTCGCGATGACCACGCCCGACATGGCCGCGTTCGTGAATGCCGCGATGGTGCGCTGTCTCGACAT
>JAYUAH010000467.1:0-1635 GCA_043741415.1 Betaproteobacteria bacterium | reverse complement strand
TACGGCCCAGCCGTTGCATCTCGGTCATGTGCTCGACGGAATCCAGCGCCTGCACCGAGGCCGCCTCGATGTCGCTGAGGCCCAGCGCGTCGAGGCCGGCTTGCGTCACATCGGCGTCGTAGCGCATATAGGTAAACAGCTTCGGCCGCGTCGGGCCGCTTTGGCCGATCATGTCGCCGATTTCCCGGTCCAGCGGTAGGCCTGCCTTGCAGTCGCCGAACACGCGACACAAAAAATCCTGCTCGCTTTTGGCGGCATACATCAGCGCCGGCGCAATGGTCTTCACTTCGTAACCCAGGTGCATTTGCCCTGGCTCCAATGCGTCGTTGGCATCGGGTTTGACACCGGTGCCGATGGAAACCACCAGCATATTGTTTTGGCCGGCTGCCCAATCAACATGATACGGCTGCGTCGTCGCCATCAAAAAAGCCTGGAATGCCGGATTGTTATACATCGTGATGCCGCCATCGACGAAGACGAAGCTTTTCTCGCCCAAGGTCACCACTTCGGGCGGAAAGTAAACGGGCGCGGCGGTACTCGCGCGCACCAATTGCCACAGCGGCAAATTCAAGTTGCAGTCCGCACGCGCACGCAGGTTGTACTTGGCATACGGGTTGTTTGACACCGGCCACGGCGAATCCGTGGTGGCGTTGCGCATCACCATCATCAACAGACAGCGGATTTTTGCGTCACCCAAGGTTGTAGCTTCACCCAGCTCCGATTTGAGTTTTTTCGATAGATTGTCGTCGTTGTACTTGTAGTGCAGACGTTTTAGCAACGACGCCTTGTCGAACATCTCGACGCCGCTTTCTTCGTAAAATGTACGGATACGCGTCATCGACATGCCGGTCGCGATGCACGCGGCGATGATGGCGCCGGTGGAAGTACCCGCGACAAAGTCGAAGTAGTCCGCCAGCACAAAATCGGCGCCCGCTTTGAGTTCGCGGCGCAGCATGTCTTCAATACCGGCGAGAATCTCGACACTGATCATGCCCCGAATGCCGCCGCCGTCCATGGTCAGGATTTTCTTCTGCCCCGGTTTACGTATACGCTCCGCGAGTGTCATGTCGTCTCCTTCAGTTTGTTGAGTAGCGCCTTGGCGTCGAGGATGTGCACTTCGCCGGAATAGCGGCGCACCGTGGCCACCATATCCTCGGTGCCGCCCGCGCCATCGCCTTTTTTGCCGTCCCACAGCGAAATGAACCGCACTTTTTCCGGGCCGTAGGCGAGCGCCGTATACAACATCCAGCGGTTGTTACGGGCGTAGGCGTTGATGTTGTCCGGCAGTGGGCCCAGACGCTCCGGCATCACGCACACGCTCACCAGTGGATTGTCTTTCACCGCATTGAAACGAGTTTGCCAGTCCTCTCCCGCGAAGACCACGGAGGTCTGGAGGAATGTCGGCACATCAAAGGGAATGCGCATTTCGATTCGAATGCCACTGGCAATGCAGTTTTCAATGAACAGCAAATCGCCGCCACAGGCGCCGCTGGCGATCGCGAGGTCATCGGGACCGATGGCAAGCGCCTGCAATTTCTGTGCGATCGCCGCTTTCACCAGCGGCTCCATGGCCGGCGGAAAGCGCAGTTCGGCACGATCCGGTTTATCGATCATGTGACCACTGAACAGGAATAC
>JAYUAH010000466.1:0-1635 GCA_043741415.1 Betaproteobacteria bacterium | reverse complement strand
CGTACGGCGGCAGCACACCGGGCTTGCCGGCACGCTGCCAGGTGATCAACGCGTCAATTGCATCGCTGAACAGCACGCTGGGATTGTCCGCGGTAAACCCGTTCAGATAAGTGGTGGTGCCCAGATCACTTAACAGCAGAAAGCCACGCTCGAAATCCTGCGCCAGCACCTGCGGCACGTTGAGGCCGGCGTCGCGCATCAAGGCGGCGACTTTCACGAACGGGCGGCAATCTTCCTGCGGCGGTGGCGCGTCCATGGCGATAGCCGTGCCGTGCTGCGTCGTGACACGAAAATAGCGCCGAAAGCTCGCATCCGTGGAAGCGGGTGCCAGCGAAAAATTGTCGGTGTTTTGCGCGAGCCAGGCGCGCAATTGCACCAGACGCACATCCGTATCTGCCAAAGCGTTGCCTTATATCAGGATTTGTGCGATTTTAGCATCTCGCTTCGCAACACCCCCCGAATGACAAACCCCTTGCGTAAATCCCCTGTTGCACTCGCGCTGTTGTGTGCACTGCCGCCGGCTGCCTTTGCGCAGCAGGGCATTGCGTTGCGCATGCAAAGTGCGTTGGTGGGGTTGCCCGACAAAAAATCCGCTGCCCCGATGTACATCGAGGCCGATCGCGTGCAGGGCTATGCCGAGCGCGAAACCGAGGCCAGCGGCCATGCGCGCGCACGCTCGCGCGGGCAGGCTTTTTCCGCCGACTGGATGCGCTTTGACCACCGCTACAACGAACTCACCGCCATCGGCAATGTGCACTTTGAACAGGGTGCCTATGTCGTCGACGGCCTGCGGCTGCGTTACGACCTCGATACCGAACGCGGCGTGATGGAAAGCGCGCGCTTTGCGCTCAATCCGCGCGCCACTGGCAATGTGCCCATCGCCGGCAGTACAGGGCCTACATTCAGTGGCCGCGGCAGTGCGGAACGCATTGTTTTTGACGGGCCGGGGTCGTTCCGCGCGCAGCAGGCGAATTTCACCACCTGCGAACCCGGCAACGACGGCTGGTTTCTGCGTTCCAAAGACTTGCAGATTTATCAGGATCAGGGTGTGGGTATCGCGCGCGATGCCACGGTCGAACTCGAAGGCACGCCGTTTTTTTATACGCCGTATTTTTCGTTTCCGCTGCATCGCGAACGCAAATCAGGCTTTCTCGCGCCGCGCTTGGGCAGCAGCAGCACCAGTGGTTTCGAAGTCAGCACGCCGTATTTCTGGAACCTTGCACCGAATTACGATTTGTTGTTGACGCCGCGCGCGCTCACCAAGCGCGGCCTGCAGGTGCTGTCGGAGTTTAGATATCTACAACCCGATTACCGCGGCGGCGTGAACTACGAGGTGCTGCCGGACGACCGCGTGGCGCATCGGACGCGCCAGTTGTTCTCGTTGACGCATAACCAGGCCCTGTGGAACGGTTGGACCAGCACGGTCAATGTGAACCGCGTGTCGGATAGCAAATACTTTACCGACCTGTCGACCAAGGTGGTGCTGACCTCACAAACGTTTTTGCCGCGCGACGGCACGTTGTCACGCAGCGGCACTTGGGGCGCGAGCGGCTTGTATTCACTGACCGGGCTGGTGCAAAGCTGGCAGACGCTGCAAACCGATCCGCTGGCGCCGTTAACGCCGCCCTACTCGCG
>JAYUAH010000465.1:0-4122 GCA_043741415.1 Betaproteobacteria bacterium | reverse complement strand
CGCTTTGACGAGGCGCCGCCACCCAGACCCGACAGCACCGACACGTACTGCTTGCCTTTATAGGTGTAGGTGATCGGCTGCGCGTTGATGCCGGACGGGGTCTTGAATTTCCACAGAATTTTGCCGGTGGCTTCATCCATCGCCATCAATTCGCCGGTCGGTACGCCACCAAACACCAAGCCGCCCGCCGTCACCAGCGTGCCGGACCAGCTCGGGAATTCCACCAGCGGCGTGCGCCACTCGGATTTGCCGGTCATCGGGTTCACCGCACCGAAATAGCCCCACGGCTCGCTCTTGTTGCGGTCCTTGGTGGTGTTGGTCACGCCGACGTAGCGCTCGCCCGCCTTGTAGACGGGGATGTCCTTGTTCAACTGGTAGATGGCGGTTTCTTCCAGCATCGACATGTAGAGCTTGCCGCTGTTGGGGTTGAACGACATCGGGAACCAGTTCTTACCGCCGGTCCAGCGCGGCTGGAGCTCGACCTGCTCACCCGCACGCAGGCGTTTGGCGACGTCGGTTTCGACGACGCGGCCGGTTTTGAGATCAACACCGGTTGCCCAGTTCACCTTGACGAAGGGATTGCCGGCCAGCACTTGGCCATTTGTGCGATCCAGCACATACAGCAGACCGTTGCGGTCGGCGTGCATCAGCACCTTGCGCTTCTGGCCGTTGAGGGTGAGTTCACCCAGCACGTTTTCGTTATTACCGTCGAAGTCATAGGTCTCGGCCGGTGTCCATTGATAGTGCCACGCGATCTCGCCGGTCTTCGGACGAATCGCGATCACGGATGCGACCCACAGGTTGTCACCGGGACGTGCCTTCCATGACCACGGGCCGCCGTTGCTGGTGCCCCAGTAGGACAAATCCAGTTCTGGATCGTACGAGCCCGTGACCCAGGTCGAGGCGCCGCCGCGTTTGTAGGAATCGTCCTGGGGCCATGTTGAGTACGCTTTTTCCGTCGGGTCGGGCGTGGTATGCCGGCGCCATACTTCCTTGCCGGTCTGCGCGTCCAGACCCACCACAAAACCGCGCACGCCGAATTCGCCGCCAGTCATGCCGCTCATCAGGATGCCGTTGACCACGCTGGGGGCCGAGGTGATCGAGTAACCCTCTTTCCATTCGGCGATTTTGGATTTCCACAATTGCTTGCCGGTCTTGGCATCGAGCGCATAAATGTGCGCATCGAGTGCAGCCACGTAGACCTTGCCGTCAAACAGCGCCACGCCCTTGTTGTTCAAGCCGCAACACACCACGCGCGCGACATCCGGCTCCCAATTGATGTCGAAGTTCCACAGCTGGCGGCCGGTGCCGATGTCGATGGCCACCACGCGTCTGACGTTGGCGGCGTAGAGCACGCCGTCATGCACAAACGGCTGGCCCTGCTCGCCGGTATCCGAGTTGAGCGATGCGCTCCACACCGGCACCAGACGCTTGACGGTGTTCTTGTTGATCTGATCCAGCTTGCTGAAACGCTGCTGGTGATAGCCCATGCCGTAGGTCAGCACATTGTCGGTGCTGCCGCCATTACCATCGCGATTCAGGTCCTGCTGCGTTTGCGCCTGCGCCACGGTGCCGAACAAGGCAAGTGCCGCCGCGCCAAATAGTGATCTTTTCATGCGATCCCCCTCAGTAGTGTGAAATAAGGCAGCATGAGTATCCGGCGCAAAGCAGAGCATGTCAATTGTGCAGCACAGCGACCGTGGCGGCCCCAACATTGAAATGACGACACACGGCGCGGCGTTCGCACCACAACGCATCGATGGTGGCGGGTTCGGCGGTTGTGCGGCATGGCGCCTATTGTCTAGAATGGGGCATCCACCGATCCCCACGCAAAGGAACACCCCATGGCCCAACTGATCCTCACCGGCGACGTCAATCTGATGAATGTCACCGACCCCACCGTGCCGTTTCGCAAGGTTATCGACGAATTCAGGGCCGCCGATGTGCGCTTTTCCAACATGGAGTGCTGTCTGTACGCGCCGCCCACCGGACAGGTGTGGGACAACGAGGGTTTCATGGCCGCACCGGGGCCGGCGGGCGAGTCGCTCAAATACGCAGGTATCGACGCGGTAGGCATCGCCAACAACGTTAATTACGGCGAGGCCGCGATTAATGCCTCGGTGGCGCGGCTGGATGAAATCGGCGTCAAACACACCGGCGCCGGCGCTAATCGCACCGCAGCATACGCGCCTGTGATGATCGAGAAAAACGGCGTGCGCTATGGCTTTTTGCAGCGTACCTCGGTCTACTGGCCGACCAACCACGAAGCCACCGCGCACACCGCGGGTGTGGCCACGTTACGCGGCCACACGGCCTACCAACTGCCGATGCACAAGACGCGCCCGGAAATTCCGCCGGCCAATCGCCCCGGCATTCCGCCGGTGATTTTGACCTGGCCCGACGAAAAGCAATTACAGTTATTCAAGGACGACATCGCCGCGCTGCGCGAGCAAGTGGATATCCTCGTCGCCTCGTGCCACTGGGGTCTGCGCAAAGACGTGCTCGACTACATGCCGATGATCGCCCACGCCGCCATCGACGCCGGCGCCGATGTGGTGATGGGCCACGGCCCGCACTATTCGCTGCCGGCGGAATTGTATAAGGGCAAGCCGGTGTTTTACGGCCTGGGCAGCTTCTCGTTCCACACCGGCCACGGCGGCATCGCCCATGGCGACTGGCTGGGCATGATCGCGCGCATCAGCGTCGACAACAAAAAGGTGTCGAAAGTGGAAATCAAGTTCGTGCGCCACAACAACCTTAACGAAACCTACTTCTGCGATCCTGCAAACGAAGGCGCGGAACTTAGTGAACTCAATACTCGCTGCGCGAAGCTGGGGTCGAAGCTGGTGGCGAAGGGGATGGCGTTGGAAATCGCTGCGGCGTAACAATCGCGTCTGGCGCGGAGCGTCTGCTTCCCCCCGATTTGTAACCATCGGTGAGTGTGTACAGAAACGCCACAATGTCGTCGACTTCTGCGTCAGTGAGTTGCGGGCGCTGGTTCGGGCGGCGCTGATAGGGCGGTGTGTCGACATCGACATTGGCATGATACCGGCCCGGCAGATCGTTGAATTTTTTGCCCTCGGGAAACCACCGGGCCGGATCGGTATCGCGCGTGGCATAGAACGCTACAGCGTCGCGCAAATTGTCGAAAATGCCGTTGTGCATGTACGGCGCGGTAATCGTGATATTGCGTAGCGTCGGCGTTTTGAACAGGCCGCAGGCTGCGGGGTCTGTCACCAGCGGCTTAGGGGCTATCGTCCCCGGCTTGGTGCCTGACGCCGGCACGCGCTCGCACAACCCCAGGTCAACAAACGCCGGATCGGCATTTTTCGGAATGCGCATGCTGCGCGGCAGCCCCAGCGCGCGGAAACTGAAGTCAGTGAATAACGATTTCCGCGGATCGCGTGTAGCAACATCGATGCTATGGCAATGCGCGCAATTGCCTTTTTGACTTGCGGTAAAAAGACCCAAGCCGCGCTGTTCCTGTTCGGTGAATTTTGCCTCCCCGCGCATCACATCATCAAATTTCGAGGTAAACGGTTGGAACACGCGCGTGCGTTCAAAGGCGGCGATCGAGGTCGACACCGCGGCGAGCGCCGCCTCGGGATTATCAAAAATAGGCTCGCCCCACTCTTTCCGAAAGGCGCCGGCGTACGCGGCTTGTGCCACCTTGGCGATCAGCGCCGGCGTGTCGGCGTTATTCATTTCCACCGCATTGAAAAACGGCTGCCTGGCCTGTTCTTCCAGCGTGTCGGCGCGGCCGTCCCAAAAATGACCGCCCGCCGGCACGCGTTTGCCGTCCTTTTCGATGCTGCCAATGTTGCCAAAACGCGGCGCAGTCGCCAGATACATCAAGGTGGGCGCGTCGCGCGTGCCGAACTGGTCCGGTCGGCTACCCTGCGCGACCCCGATCATCGTGCTGTTGTTGCCGGTGAAGGCGCGTCTGGGGTCGTGGCATGAGGCGCACGCGAGACCGACAGGGTCCGACAGGTTGACGTCGAAAAACAGACGTAGGCCGAGCCGCTCGCGCGGCGTCAGGGAAGTCTCATCGATGCCGGCGGCCAGCGACAGGATAAACTGCTCATTAGAGATGCCCTGTGCCCGCAGCGATAACGCGAGCAG
>JAYUAH010000464.1:0-4126 GCA_043741415.1 Betaproteobacteria bacterium | reverse complement strand
CTTCGCCGCGCTTGGGGTGTTGCACCGCTGCGAACATGCCGCGCTTGCGCAAATGCGGGTCGTTCGACAACTCGCCGGTGTCGAGCACCGCACCCGCGGGCACGCCGGCGTTTTGCATTTTTTCCATGGCTTCGATTTTGGTTTGATTCGCGCACCAGCCGGCCACCAGTGCATCGACTTCCTTGGCGTTTTGCACCCGCGCGGCAGGCGAAGCAAAGCGCGGATCTTCTTTCAGATCCTCGCGGCCAATTACCGTCAGCAGGCGCTGCCAGTGCCAGTTGCCGGCGCGCGAGGTGTAGACCATCACGTAATCGTTTTCGCCGCCCGGCTTGCACTTGTACAGCTCGCTCGGCGCCGCTGCGCCAATGGAACTTTGATTACCGGTACGCGGCACCGGCTTGCCGAACATTAGTTGCCCGGCGAAACAGATGCGGTTGAAGTTGATCACCGCGTCCTGCATCGACACTTCAACGCGCTGGCCTTTGTTGGTGGTTTTGCGCTGATACAGCGCGGCCAATATGCCGACCAGACAATGGATACCCGCGCCGGTGTCGCCGACGTGCGGGCCGGGCCGCAGCGGCTTTTGTCCTGCCTCGCCAGTGATCGCAAACGCGCCACCTACTGCCTGCGCAATCATGTCGAAGCTCAGGTATTTGGCGTAGGGGCCGTCGGGATTAAAACCTTTGATCTGCGCCATGATCAGACGCGGATTGATTTTGCTCACTACGTCCCAGCCTAAACCCAGGCGCTCGATGCCGCCGGGCGACATGTTCTCTATCATCACATCGGCTTCGGCGACCATTTTGCGGATCACCGCTTTGCCGCGCTCGGATTTCATGTCGCACACCAGGCTGCGCTTGTTCGAATTCATCATAATGAAATAGAACGAATCGACGTCACCGCTGTTGGTGGACGCGAAGCGGCCGTTCTCCCCCGTCTGCGGCTCAACTTTCACCACATCCGCGCCCAGCCAACCCAGCGCTTGCGTGCACGAGGTGCCCGCTTCGTATTGCGTCAAATCCAGAACTTTTACACCGGCAAGGGCAGTAGCACCAGGTTGCTGACTCATGTGGTTCCTCTGTGGATCAATTTTGATTGGAGGGGGGCAATGCGAGTTTGAAATCATCATACCGCCAGACCGCAGCGATTGCCACGAAACCGGTATCATCGCGCGGCCACCGTCCATAAAGCGAACCGATCATGCGCAAACTGAACCTGCTATCCGCCACCGAAGCCGCCCAGCAAATCGCCGCCGGCAACATCACCAGCGAGCAACTCACACGTGATTGCCTGGAGCACATCGCGGCACGCGAGCCCGCGGTCGGCGCATGGGCGCATCTGGATGCTGATGCCGCACTCAAGTGCGCGCGCGAACTGGATGCATCAACATCTCGCGGCCTGCTGCACGGCGTTCCCATCGGTGTCAAAGATTTTATCGACACCTGCGACATGCCCGCCACCTATGGCACCGCGATCTATGCGCATCATCGCCCGGCGTGGGATGCGCCGTGCGTCGCACTCTCGCGCGCGGTCGGCGCGGTGATACTCGGCAAAACCGTCAGCACCGAACTCGCGTATTTCACGCCGGGTAAAACCGCCAACCCGCACAATGTTGCGCACACGCCCGGCGGCTCATCCAGCGGCTCAGCAGCAGCAGTGGCAGATCACATGGTGCCGCTGGCATTCGGCAGCCAAACCGCCGGCTCGGTGATACGCCCTGCGGCATTTTGCGGCGTGGTGGGTTACAAGCCGAGCTTCGGCGTGATCAGCCGCGTGGGCGCAAAACCGTTGAGTGACACGCTCGATACCATTGGCGTGCTCGCACGCAGCGTGCCCGATGCAGCGCTGTTCGCAGCGGCCGCCAGCGGGCGCAACGATCTTTTGATTGCGCAAGCACTGACCACGGCGCCACGCGTTGGCATCTGCCGCACGTTTGAGTGGTCACGAGCACAACCGGAAACGCAGGCCGCGATGGCGCTGGCGATCAGCAAGCTCGGTGCTGCCGGCGTGACACTGATGGATATTGATTTACCGCCGAATTTCGCCGGTCTGGTGCAAGCACAAATCGACATCATGGCCTACGAAATGGCGCGCTCGCTCGCCTTTGAGTGGCACGCCCATCGCGTGCGCCTGTCGCAAAAGCTGCAAGACTTAATCGCCGCCGGTCTGGCGCTGCCGCGCGAGCGCTACGATGCCGCTGTCACGCTGGCCCACAACTGCCGCCGTATGGCCGATGAATTGTTTGCGCGCGCCGATGTGTTGCTCGCGCCCAGCGCCATCGGTGAGGCGCCGCGCGGGCTGGATACCACCGGCGACCCGTTGTTCAATCGCGTGTGGACGTTGCTGCACACGCCGTGCGTGCATCTGCCGTTCACGCAGGGGCCGAATGGCTTGCCGCTCGGCTTGCAGGTGGTTGGCGCCATCGGTGCGGACCGGCATACGCTGCACTGCGCGGATTATTTACTGCGCAAGCTGGCGTAGCCGATTACCGCAACTTAAGTAAATACTGCAAAGCCTCGCCGTTGGCCGGGCTGATCTTGAGGGCTTCGGTGAAAGCCTCTACCGCGCCGCCGCGCTGACCGGATTCCCAGTACGATTTCGCCAGCGTCAGATACGCCTGCAGGTTGCGCGGATCCTGCTGCACGTAAGCTTTCAGCATATTGACCGCGCTGCCGTAGTCGCGCTCCTTGAAGGCCTGCGTGCCGCCGGACAGTAGAGTGCCGATCACATCGTTGCGGTCGGCGCCTGAGACACCCAATGCACGCGTGAGCGACTGCAACGCGTCGCCGTATTGCTTGTTTCCGAGATAGGCTTTGCCCACGTTAACCCAGGCGGTGCCGTTGCCGGTGTCGAGTTTCAGATACTCGGTGAAGTGCTTGATCGATTCGGCGAAATTGCCGCCGGATAGCGCCTGCGCACCGCCGCCGAACAACGCCTGCAGAAACACGGGCAATACATCCGCCCCCTGCGGCGAAAGCTGAAAAGCACGGCGCCCACTGTCGATGGCATCACCCCACAGGCCGCGCACAATGTAGGCGCGCGCCAGCCACAACCACGCCAGCCAGTTGAGCGGCTCGCGCATGATGATCGCGCGAAACTTCGCGATGGCTTCGTCGTAACGTTTAGCGTGGTAAAGGTCTTGACCTTCCTGCATCAATACGTTGATGTCACCAAAGCCGGGAATAGCTGCGCAGCCGGCCACCGCAATCGTAGCGAATACAGGCAATGCTGTTATGAGCTTGCGGCGAGCAGTACTGAAGCCATGCATAAAGTTCTCCCTTGAGGTTGCCATTGCTAGTGGCCCACTGCCGACCTCGGCGCAATCGAGCCTTCTTTTTCCAGCAACGGGTAAATGCCGCCTGCATTGACGATGGCCAGCAGCGGTGCGGGCAAGGTCGTCGCCGTCAGTGTGATGCCTCGGGTGGCGTTATGCACGCACCCTTCAAGAAAATCGATCTCCGCAATGTCGCCTTCGTCGAAAGCCTCATCCACGCCCGCGCACTCCAGTGCGGGGAACGCAAAGTTCACGGCGTGGCGAAAAAAAAGGCCATTGATGTACGGCGCGACGAGACACGCGAGACCCAGATTCTTCAGCGAACGCGCCGCAGGCCGGCTCGACCCCATGCCGAAGTTTTTGCCGCCAATGCGGATATCGCCCTTCCGCACCTGTTCCGCCCAGCCCGGGCGGTTGGCGCTGAATACGTAACTCACCTGTTCTTCGGGCGTCAAATAAAACGCCAGGTTGGGCAGAATAAGATCGGTGTTGATGTTGTCGCCGACTTTCCATACGCGAGCTTTGAATTTCATGTGAGCCTCCTAATTCAAAAACTCGCGTTGATCAGTAATCGTTCCCGCAATCGCCGACGCCACCACCGTCGCTGGCGACGCCATAAACACGCGTGAACTCGGCTCGCCCATGCGGCCTTTGAAGTTACGCGTGCTCGAGGTAATAGGTTTCCTCGGCCGCCAGCACGCCCATGTGGCCCGCGCCGGAACGACGGTATTGGGAATTTTTTCTCTGTGTGCTCTCTGTGGCAAAAGGTTTCGACCTTAATCAACCGCCGACGAACTTACGCTCAATTTCATCCAGCCGCTTCATCCCCATCAAGGCATTCAGCTCGTCAAA
>JAYUAH010000463.1:0-4129 GCA_043741415.1 Betaproteobacteria bacterium | reverse complement strand
ATCAAGGCCGAGTAAGCGGCAGCGCAATCCGGTCATTTACCTGTGTCCAATTCATCTCCGAATCGTGGCGTTCTCGCTGTCCTCAAAGCAATGGGTGGCGGTTTCGCCGGCGGGACCGATGCGCAAATCGCGCGTGAGTACCGGGCCCGATACCGTAGCCGGTTCCGTAATGCGTTCGCGTCATTGGGCAAAATCCTCCGCAAGGCCATTACACCGATTATGGTGATTGCCGGTAGCGGGTTGATTTTGTTTTTCGTATTGACGGGATCGAAAACGGGTTTCTACGTATTTTTGGTCTACCTTCCGATCGCTTGGTTGCTCATATTCATCCTGGCCGCCACAACACCTGAAAAATTAAATTCCATACGCTACCTGCTTAAGTCGTTTGAGTATCAGGTAGACCGCGCCAAACAGAACCTCGGCAACGATCACAAGTCGATCGATGAACAGGTGCGCAAAGCATTCTTGCGGCTGCATGGCGAAGTGCAAGCGCTGTTGCAATATAAAAAAATCAAAATGTCCCAGGTCAAACGCGAAGTCTTGAGATTTCATGCGCCGGATGAGCCCCTGGAGGCACGTTGGCGGCCGCCAACCTTGAGCGAAATGGGCTATGTGCTTGCCGCTGCCGATACGTATGCACCTTACACGGCCGTACTCGCGCTATACAAATATTCCGGGGAAGCCAGAAGCCGCAACGGCACGATAGTAGATGCCTACACCATACTGCAAGAAGGTTTTGACGCTACCTTCTCAGCCGCGTTCGCGGCTAGAGTTCAGTCACCCTTTCCGATTCATCTGGACGCGCCCGACAACACGCACACGTCCGTCGCGGCGACGGCATCAATCGCGAACGAGCGCGGGAACGCCGACACAGAACATCACGTGGCGTATATTTTGTCCCTGCTGGGCCCGCTCACGTGGCCCACCGCGACGGCGTTGGATGCGAATCTGCGTGCGATGGCCGCTCTCGCCGCGGATACACCACGGTCGGCGCTGCTTTCAGCAATCTCGGCACGCGGCATTCTGCGCAGTTTATTCACGGAGGGTATCAGCCATCTGCAATCATCGCTGCACCTGGCGAACGCGGCGTTGCGGCAGACGCCGCTACCGTTTGTGTGCGCACTGGCCGGCATCGCGCGCGATAACAGCGATAACCATAAAAGACTTTTCACCCTGCTGGACACGGTCGCAGAAATCCTGGTGCCGTCAGCCGCATCGTCACGAGCGGATCTTGCGGACCTGCTGAAGGCGAGCGCCGCAACGATTCAGCGCTTTGAGGTAATCCCGGCGGACAAACCGATAGCGCACGCCGGCCGCGTCTACGCGGAAGCCCGCGGCGCTGAGGCTGATGCAGAATTTTTCAATAAAATCAAACAGTTATATGATGCCGACACGCACAGTGCCGATGCCCCCGTGCCACTCGTGGTGATGACCACAAACTTTACGTTCAAAGCATTCCAGTCGCTGTTGCGTAGCTATGGCGAATTGCAGCCGGGCAAAACGCAGCAAGCGATCATCGATACGCTGCTGGCGGCACTCAACGACGGTCGGCTAAGGCTCAATACCGTTGAAGGGAATAACGTGGTGCAAGTGAATAACCAACCGCTTATTTTTTCCGCCAACGCCGCGCTGGTAGCGGTGGACGGTGTGAATAGCGCCGCGCGCTATGTGCTGTGGACGCTCGCGGGCCAAGCACTCGCGGTGCCTGGCGACCAGCTCGGACACCTGCTGGAAACCGCCCGTAAGATCAGTGTTTACGGTGCAGACATTGGCTAACTATAGCGAATTCACATTCATATTCGCGTCCTTGATCAGCTTGCGCCACAGGTGCAGCTCCGCGGCGCATTGTCGACCGCACAATGCAACGCGGCAAGTAGATACACCAACGGCAAACGCCATTGCAATACGCTTTGTGAACGTGCATCATAAAGTACACGCCCAGAAAGACAAGGACATCATGAGCAAAGTGCCGCGACTAGCACTACGGTGCCGCCAACCTGTTGCAGGACGCTCGCACTGGATACCGGGCGTGCTATGCGTATCACTGCTGCTCGCGGCCTGCGTAGCGCCCGAGCGCCGCCCGGCGGAGCGACGGCCCGAACCGCCCAGACCTGCACCCGGCACACCGCCATCCACGACATTTCCGCCAGGGCCAGGGCCAGTACTCGGGCCGGGGCCGGGGCCTGCACCCTCGCGGAATATCTGCCCACCCGGCGTGCGCCCGATTGGCGTGCTGGCGATACTCAATGATGTGGTATTTCGCAATGGTCGCGCAGCCATCAACGGCGAACGCGTGTGCGATGGCGACCTGATTACCACGGGTCCATCCGGTGTGGGCGAAGTACTGCCCGATGGCGATCGCGAAAGCGATTCCGTACACCTTGCCGAAGGTACCGACCCGCGTTTTACCTGGACCTTGGGCGGCTGCCTGAGTGTGGACGGTTACCGCAACGGGCGCATCATCGCCACCGCGCGGCGGCACTGCATGGTGGTGCGCACACCCGATACACTGATGCTGCTGGCCGCGGGACGCGTGCAGTTTCAGGTGACGCGGAATGCATCCACACAAGTGGTACCGCTGCGCGGCTCGCTCACCAAGCTTCAGCCCTTGTCGGATCGAGAGGTGTACGCCTTCTCGCAGGCGCAGTTCTTGCAACGCGCCGCACCGGTGGCAACGCAGCCACAAATGCACTCGCTCAATGTCTATACCAACTTCAATTCGGTAAGGCCCGCCGTGCGCTTGCCGCCGTCAGAGATTCAACGCATCGACAGTTCAGTGCTGCGCCGGGCTATTGTGGTGCCGCCCCCCGCGCCCGTCATTCGCTGACAAATCGTCGCGCAGGTCGTTGCGCCAGACCTGATCGAGCTTGGCCTGAACCTGCGTCATGAAGCCAGGGTCTTCCGCGCGCACGAATTGCACGCCATCCGCCGCCTTGGGAACAGTGGCGCCAGCGCAGCGCAGCGGCACGATGTCCATGGTGCCTTGGATGTGTCGCCGCACCGCGGCGGTTAGCTCATAGTTACAGAAATGTTTGGCGTGGTAGTCGTGCGAATAGATCGGCAACAAACAACGGCTCGCGCCCACGGCATTGAGCAAGCGATCAAACCAGTTGTCGCCCACCTTGATCTCATGGGTGTCGAAAAACACGCGCAGCTTGTGCCCATCCGGGTGGGTCATCTCGCGCAGCGGCGCGACCACGTGATCGCGCACCCATTGCACATGCGCAGCATCGGTGCGCGAATAACTCACGAACACATCGTACGCCACATCAGCCACCGGCGCCGCCGCGTGCACGGCTGCCCACAACCGGTAGCGCCAGCTAAACAGCGCACACAGCAACACCGCGACCGCTACACCCAGCGCCGGCAAGGTGATCTGCCCCAACACCAAACCGGCGGCACGTAACAATGCCACCGCGGCAATCAGCACCAGCAGGGACAAGGTCAGCGCCGATGCGCACAGCCACAGCATGCGTCGCGGTGAGCGCGCGGCGCGTCTATTGACCCACCACGCCACGATAGCAGCCAGCACCGCCAGCGCCACCGTCAGGCCCGCGAGCAGCGGCAGATTGGCCAGCAGGCGCGCTTGCGCCACGTCGGCCGAGGCCGCGCGTGCGGCCAGCGCCCACGCCAGGTGTTCGGGGCCCGATGCCTGCGTGCCGGGTGTGACATCTTCACGCAGACTGCCGGCAACGATAATGCGCTGGCGAAAATCCGGCGCGCTGCCAGTCGTACTCGGATTGCTCTGAGCCAGAGCAACCAATTTCCCTTGCTCGAAACGCCACGCATGCGCGCGCATCTGTTCAGTCGGGCCGAGGCGCAGTAACAACGGCTGATCGGGCGCATTCAGCGGCCGCGAAAAATGCGCCTCGGCCACCTTGATCACCACGCTGGTGAGCGTGACGCCATCGCCCAGCGCGAGACGCGGATCATATTTAACCGTGCGCCCGTGCTGTTCGAACAGTGTATGCCCCATGCCGTCGAGCAGACCTTCGTAGAGCGGGCGCGCGTGCTCAGCCATGTAACCCGGCCACGGCACGGCGTTCGACGGGTGGCGCGGATCAACGACTGCGTACAACTTGGTGCCTGCCGCCTGCAGTGTGCGCAGTGCCTGCATCAATTCAGTGAG
>JAYUAH010000462.1:0-1643 GCA_043741415.1 Betaproteobacteria bacterium | reverse complement strand
CGATGCCGCGCGCGATGCACAAGCGCTGCTGCTGTCCGCCCGACAGGCTCATGCCGCTTTGCCCGAGCTTATCTTTAACTTCACCCCACAGCGCCGCGCGCTGCAACGCCCATTCGACGCGTTCGTCCATGTGCCCGCGCGGCAGGCGCTCGTGCAGGCGCACGCCGAACGCGATGTTGTCGTAAATCGACATCGGAAACGGCGTCGGCTTCTGGAACACCATGCCGATGCGCGCGCGCAGTTCATTTACATCCACGTCGCGGTCGAGTAGGTTTTTGCCGTCGAGCAGCAACTCGCCTTCCGCGCGTTGCTCCGGGTACAGCGAATACATGCGGTTGATGGTGCGCAGCAAGGTCGATTTACCGCAGCCGGAAGGGCCGATGAACGCGGTCACGTGCGACTTGTAAATATCCAGATTGATATTTTTCAGCGCCTGAAATCCGCCGTAGTAAAAATTGAAATTGCGGATCACAAGCTGAGTCGCGGCAGGCGCTCTGCTTTCAGTGGACTGCGCTGGTAAGGTAACGTTGGCCATGGTTTCGTAATCAGGTAGCGATTTTTTGTTTGAACAGCATGCGTGCGACAATGTTCAGCACCAGCACGCCCGCGGTAATCAGCAACACGCCCGCCCACGCCAAATCCTGCCAATCCTTGAACGGACTCATCGCAAAACGGTAGATGGTGACGGGCAGATTCGCCATCGGTTCGGCAAGATTGGTACTCCAGAACTGATTGGAAAGCGCGGTAAACAACAGCGGCGCGGTCTCACCTGCAATGCGCGCCACGGCCAGCAGTATGCCGGTGAGTATGCCCGCTTGTGATGCGCGCACGGTGACCTGCATGATCATGATCCATTTGGGCGCGCCCAGTGCCGAGGCCGCTTCACGCAGCGAATCAGGCACCAGCCGCAGAATGTTTTCGGTAGTACGGATCACCACGGGAATGACCAGCAACGCGAGCGCGAGCACCCCCGCGAATCCGGAAAAATTACCCATCGGCACCACCACCGCCGCGTAGATAAATAAACCAATGACGATGGACGGCGCGGACAGCAGGATGTCGTTGATAAAGCGCGTCGCGTGCCCGAGCAACGTGTGTTGGCCGTACTCGGCGAGATAAACACCGGCGAGTATGCCCACCGGCGTGCCGATGAGTGTGGCCATGCCGACCATGACGACGCTGCCGAATATCGCGTTCGCCAAGCCGCCCGCGCTGCCGGGCGGCGGCGTCATTTGCGTGAACACCGCCGCGGACAATCCGGAGACGCCCAATTGCAATATGGTCACTAGTATCCACGCCAGCCAAAACAACCCGAACGACATCGCGGCCAGTGATAGCGTCAGTGCGATTCTGTTGATGAGCTTGCGCTTGGCGTGCAGTTCCATGGCGATCGGGATTTAAGTTTTGATACCTTCCCGACGCGCGAGCCGCATCAGGAGGATTTTGGAAAACGACAGCACGACGAAGGTGATCAAAAACAGAATCAAGCCGAGTTCAATCAAAGATGCCGTATGCAGGCCCGGTTCAGCCTCGGCGAATTCATTGGCCAGCGCCGAGGTAATGCTGTTGCCCGGCGAGAATAGCGAAATATTCGACAGAAAATTGGTGTTGCCGATGACAAAGGTCACCGCCATGGTCTCGCC
>JAYUAH010000461.1:0-1645 GCA_043741415.1 Betaproteobacteria bacterium | reverse complement strand
GCTCGCGTTTTGGTGTGCCTTCGCGTTTAACGTTTCAGTTCGCTTGGCCGCTTACTGATATTATCGAATCGGGGCGAATTTTTAGAGGTGCCCTTAATACGATTCGCACTCCACGGCGCTCACGCGTAACCACACACCGGAGTAGAGGAACACACAGGAACATACAGAAACATACAGGAACATAGACTCGATCATCAGCCCGCCGCACGTACGGCGTCGCGCCGCCTCATTAATCCAGCCGGGCGCCGGAGTCCTTGATGACTTTCGCCCACTTCGGGATATCGGCCTTGATGACTGCGGCGAGTTGCCCGGGGGTACTGCCCACGATGTCCATGCCGAGGTCATTAAATTTTGCGCGCAGGTCGGCGTGCGCCAGTGCCTTGACGGTTTCCAGGTGCAGCTTGCGCACGACGACCGCAGGCGTTCCCGCGGGTGCGAGCAGCGCGAACCAGGAGGTGGCTTCAAAGCCCGGAAACCCGGATTCAGCCATAGTCGGCAATTCGGGCGCCGCAGCGATGCGTTGCAGGGACGTGGCAGCGAACGCGCGCAGCTTGTCGGTGCGCGCCAGCGGCAGTACCACCGACGAGATGCCGAACAAGCTGGACAAGCGCCCGCCGAGCAGATCGAGCATCGCGGCCGGCGTGCCTTTATAGGGCACGTGTACGATGCGCATGCCGGCCATGGTATTGAACAATTCACCGGCCATGTGCTGCGGCGTGCCGCTGCCGGCCGAGCCGAAGGTGAGCATGCCGGGTTGCGCTTTGGCGAGCGCCACCAATGCCTGAATGGTTTTCGCGGGTGATGCGTTCGATACGGCCAGTATGCTCGCCGACAGGCACACTTGAGACACCGGCGCAAAATCTTTCACCGGGTCAAACGGCAGCTTGTCGTAGAGGCTGGGATTGATCACCATGGGTGCGTTACCGGCGAGCACCAGCGTGTAGCCATCGGGTGTGGCCTTCGCCACGCGCTCGCTACCGATGTTGCCGCTGGCGCCGACCACGTTCTCGATGATTACCGGCTTGCCCCACGCCTCGGTGTATTTCTGTCCCAACAGCCGCGCGGCAATGTCCGACGGCGTGCCTGCAAGATAGGGGCTAACGATACGGATGGGTTTCTCGGGATAATTTGATTGCGATTGCGCGGTCGCGGCGTACGCCGTGGTGGATAGCATCACTGCCAGTGTCACTTCAAACAGTCGATTCATGCCTGTCTCCTGTGGGTTCCGGCGAACGGTTCTGCGATAGCCGTCAATCGCGCATGCCGGATTACTCTACCTTGATGCCGGCGCTTTTGATCACCTTGCTCCACTTCGCGACTTCGCTGCGGATCTGCGCGGCAAACTGCTCGGGGGTGTTGGAAATTACGGTGTAGCCCAGTCCGTGAATGCGATCGCGCGTTTCGCTTTGCGCAATGATAGCGGTGACTTCCTTGTAGAGGCGGGTAACGATTGCCGGCGCAGTGCCTGCGGGTACCAGCACGCCACTGGGAATCTCGGATTCGTGGCCGCTCAGTCCTTGTTCCGCGACGGTCGGCACCTCGGGCATAGCCGCGGCCCGCGCACTGGAGGTGACGGCCAGCCCGCGCAGCCGGCCACTTTGCACATGCTGCATCACGGTCGGTAGCGCCATGTACGCGGCTTGCA
>JAYUAH010000460.1:0-4143 GCA_043741415.1 Betaproteobacteria bacterium | reverse complement strand
ACGCAGTCGAGCGTGCCCATGCCCGAGCCGCCGTACTCCTGCGGAATCGACATGCCAAGCACGCCGATTTCCGCGAGCCGCTTCATGTTTTCCGCGGGCCACGAGCCGTCGAGATACTTGATCGCGCGCGGCATGAATTCTTTTTGGCACACCTTGCGCACGGTGTCGACAAAGGCGCGTTGTTCGTCGGTGATGTTGAAATCCATTTTACTGCTCCGTTAAAAAATTAAATAAAATCAAATACTTACAATATCAATGGGCTTTGATGCCCACCTGTTTCGCGACCTTGATCCACTTCTCGATGTCGCGCGCGATGATGTTCTGGAAATCCTCCGGCGACGCGATGGCGGGCTCCGCAGCTTCGGCGGCGAGACGCTTGGATGATTCCGGGTCGCGCAGTACGGCGACCACATCGCTGTGCAAACGGGTTTGAATCTCCGTCGCGATACCTGCCGGCCCCAGCAAGCCCCACCAGATGCTGCCGTCATAACCGGCCACGTCGCTCTCGACGATGGTCGGCACCTCGGGCAACAGCAGCGTGCGTTTTGCGCTGCCGACACCGAGCGCGCGCATTTTACCCGAGCGTATGTGCGGCAGCGCCTGGATCAGCGTGCTGAACAACAATTCTACCTGGCCGGACATGACGTCGATCATCGCCGGGCCGCCGCCTTTGTACGGCACATGAATCATGTCCACGCCCGCCAGCGTTTTGAACAACTCGCCGCCAAAATGGTTAAACCCACCGACACCCGAAGAGGCGTAACGCAATTGCCCGGGGCGCGATTTCGCCAGCGCGATCAGGTCTTTCACGTTCTTGGCCGGCACCGACGGGTGTACGGCAATCACATTGCCGCCAGTACCGATCAGCGAAATCGGCGTGAACGATTTCAACGCATCGTAGGGCAGCTTGTAAATCGCCGGGTTCATCGAATATGTCGAGGAGGCAATCAACAGGGTGTGGCCGTCGGGCGGCGCTTTCGCCGCGATTTCGGTGCCGATGATGCCGTCCGCACCGCCGCGGTTATCGATCACCACCTGCTGGCCCAAGCGTTCGGTGAGCTTTTGCCCCATGAAGCGGCCGAGAATATCGTTGCTGCCGCCAGGCGGGAACGGCACGATCAGGCGTATAGATTTTGATGGAAAGCGCGCCGGGGTTTGGGCATGCGTGAAGCCGGCACTCATCATCGACATAAGTACGGCAACCAGCAAGGGCGAACAACAGCGGGAAATCATGAGATGAGCAGAATGACAAAGGCGGTGTCGAATTATAGGCGCTGCGCGACAGCGAGCCAAATTGCACGGCATGCCGAGTCCACCGTTTGACGCACCTCTGGCGCTCGCCTAGACTGACGCCCTTTCTTAATTAATCTGAAAGCTCCTCAATGTCAGCTACACCCATCACCGCGCAAGATCACCGGACCAAAAAAGGTGACGTTAATCTGTTCTTGTTTGAAAAAACCGCCGCTGATACGACCGGCGGAAAAGCCGCCGGTGGGCCGGGCAATAAACCCGCCGTGCTGTTCGTGCACGGCTCGTCGATGGCCGCGCAGCCGACGTTTGATTTGAAAGTGCCGGGCCGGCCGCATTCGTCGACGATGGATTATTTTGTCGAGCAGGGTTTCGACACCTGGTGCGTGGACATGGAAGGCTATGGCCGCTCCGACAAAAAGCGCGACATCAATTTCGACACCGCCAACGGCGTGGACGATCTGGTCGCCGCCACCGACTACATCGCCAAAACGCGCGGCATCAAAACCTTCATGGTGTATGGCATTTCGTCCGGCGCGTTGCGTGCCGCATGTTTTGCCGAGCGCTGCCCCGAGCGCGTGTCGCGGCTGGCACTCGACGCCTTTGTGTGGACCGGTGAAGGCAGTGCCACACTCGCGGAGCGTAAAAAGAAATTACCCGAGTTCCTGAAAATCAATCGCCGCGCGATGGATCGCGCGTTCATCCATTCGATATTCGAGCGCGATCACCCCGGCTGCGCCGAGAAGAACGTGATCGACGCTTTCGCCGAACAAGTAGTGGCGCTCGACGATTCCGTGCCCACCGGCACCTATGTCGACATGTGCTCGAAACTGCCGCTGGTTGATCCTGCCAAAATCAAAGCCGCAACCATCATCATGCGCGGCCAGTTCGACGGCATCGCGGGCTTCGACGACCTGATTGAATTTTTCAAACGCCTGCCGAATCCGGACAAGCAATTCGCCGTGATGTCGGGCATCTCGCACGCGAGTTTTCAGCAGATCAACTACATGATGGTGTATCACATCCTGCATGCGTTTTTTACACAGCCGGAGCCGATTTATCGAGGGTAATAAAAACGCTAAACTCAGGCGCCAGCCACAGAGGACACAGAGGCCACAGAGAGGGCTTGGATCTTGTTTTTCTCGGTGATCTCTATGTCCTCTGTGGCTAAAATGTTATTTTTTAAGTATTTGATTTTATTGAATTTTATTTGGGGTCTGCGATGACGGAAACACCACTCCATCAACTCACCGCCAGCGAAATCGTGGCCGCCATCGCCGCGCGCAAAACCACCGCCGAAGCGGTGGCACGCGCTTGCCTCGAACACATCGCCGCGCGTGAGCCGCAGGTTGAAGCGTGGCAATTTCTCGATCCCGATTTGGTCATCCAGCAAGCACGCGCGCTCGACGCCAGCGGCAAAGGCGGCGCGCTGCAAGGCGTGCCGGTCGGCATGAAAGACATCATCAACACTGCCGACATGCCAACCGAATACGGCACGCCGATCCACAAAGGCCATCGTCCGCACATCGACGCAGCCGTGGTGGCGCTGACGCGGCGTGCGGGTGGCATCATCATGGGCAAAACGGTGACCACCGAATTCGCCAACCGCCATCCTGGCAAAACGCATCACCCGCAAGATCACGCGCGCACGCCCGGCGGTTCATCCAGCGGCTCGGCCGCTGCGGTGGGTGACAGTATGGTGCCGCTGGCGGTGGGCACGCAGACCACGGGTTCGACCATACGCCCGGCGGCGTTTTGCGGGTGCGTGGGTTATCGGCCGACGTGGGGTGATATCCGCTGCCACGGGGTGATGGAAGCAGCGGGCTCGGTGGATACCGTGGGGCTGATCGCACGTTCGGTCGAAGACATTGCGCTGTATCGCGACGTGCTACTGGGCGTTCTGCCACAGCCTCTCGCCGCAAAAATCATGGCCGCACCTCGCATCGGTTTCTGCCGCACGCCATTCTGGGATCAATGCGAGCCGACCACGCAACAATCCCTCGAAGACTGCGCAGCCAAGCTCGCCAAAGCCGGCGCTAAAGTCACCGACGTCACGCTGCCCGAAGCATTCAAACGCATCGACGATGCGCACCGCTGGGTGTCGAGCTTCGAGTTCGCGCGCAACCGCGCGTGGGAAATCGATCATCATTACGAGATGATTAGCGAAACCCTGCGCAACAACCGTCTCAAAGACGGCCTCGCGTGCAGCTTCGAAAAATATCGCGATGCACGCAGTTTTCTCGCACGCATGCGGCGCCAGTTGCACGACGTGTTCAACGATTACGATGTGCTGCTCGCGCCGTCCGCCGCCGGTGAAGCGCCAGTGGGCCTGAATTCCACCGGCAACGCCTCGCACTGCGTGCTGTGGACCAGCACCCATGTGCCGTGCATGACGTTGCCATTATTCAGCGGCCCGCATGGTTTGCCGGTGGGCGCACAACTGATTGCGGCACGTAATCATGATCGGCTTTTGTTTGAAGTGGCGCGTTGGGTTATGGCGCAATACTTGTAGCGCGATACTTTGTAAGTATTTGTTTTTATTCAATTATTTATGTAATATGATAATGAAAGACTTGCCCCCTATGTATGGCCCAGATATCTAAAATGTTGTCGCGGTTTAGGCGACATCAACCCGCACCACCACTGCTGCCAAGTAACCCGGGGCAGGGCGCGGAAACCAGCACGGCATTTGCAACAGGCCAACGAACTTGGGAAGAGAAAGTCAATCTTGTACATACGCTGACCGATATTCTCGATAAGCGTGGCATCAAATACGTCCAGCATAAGGGTTGGATTTAACTGGAGTGCGGATTCTCTCTACAACCCCAGTTCGTTTCGTTCAACGTATCGGATGACGCGTCGGTCAAGACATCCACCACCATGCAAATCAATCAT
>JAYUAH010000459.1:0-4146 GCA_043741415.1 Betaproteobacteria bacterium | reverse complement strand
ATGCCATTTGCATTGACGCTGCGAAACAGGCGCTTGATCCAAGCATTTACGTACCGGTGTGCCGATGCACCAATTGCGACAAGCGTAAATCACGCAGTGCGTCAGAACTCAACCATGCCGTGCCGGCAATCGCAGCGCCCAGCAGCGCGAGCACAATCACCGCCGCCGGCGCGCCGAGCCAATCCGCGCACGCGCCGGTACTCAATGCGCCGAGCGCCATCATCGCCGGAAACATCGGCAGCAGGCTCGCGACGCGTCCGCGCATCGCCGGCGGTGCGCTCATTTGCAACGCGGTGTGATTGCTGCTCATGTTGACCATTTCGGCCATGCCGGCAAGCATCAGAAAAAACGCTGCGATCCAGATATGCGTGCTCAATGCAAAGCCGATCAGCGCCGCGGCGAAGGTCAGCACCGCCAGCACCTGCGTGCGTCCGATGCGATCGACGCGTGCGGTCCATACCGACACCACACCACCCAGCACGCCGCCCACGCCTACCGCCGACAGCAGCAAGCCCAGTCCCTCGGGCCCGGTGTGGAACACGTTCACCGCGAACAGCGGCATCAGCGCGCTGAACGAGGGTATCAGTAGCAGCGCCGGCACCATGCCCAACAACATCATCACGCGCGCCACCGGATCGGTAGCGGCATAGCGCAGGCCTTCCAGCATGTCGGCGCGTGCGGACGTATGGCTCGTGCGGCGCGCTTCTTCGTGCGGCGTGTTGAGCGTGATGGCGATGGCTGCCACGCCTAAATACAGCACGCCCTGCAGCGCGAAATTCCAGGCTGCACCCACCCACGCGATCAGAAAGCCCGCCGCCGCTGGCCCCACCGTGCGCATCAGACTGAAGGCAATGCTGTTCAATGCCAGTGCGTTGGCGATATCCGCGCGCGGCACCGTGCCGAATACCAGCGTGTTGCGCAGCGTGCGATCAAACACCATGCCCACGCCCGCCAGCAACGTGAAGGCAAACAGATGCCACACTTGCAACGACTTCAACGCGAGTCCTGCTGCAATCGCGAAGGACACCACCACCACAATCAACTGGCTTGCCGCCAGCGCACGCCGCCGGTCAAAACGATCCGCCACCACGCCCGACAAGGGAGCGAGCAGCAGCATCGGAATCGCGCGCATCGACAACACCGCGCCGAGCAGCGCGCCCGAGTGGGTCAAGTCATAAACCACCCAGCCGAGTGTGGCGGATTGCACCCACTGCCCGCCGGTGGAACAAAACGTGCCCAGCCACAGGCGACGGAAATCGCGGTGACGCAGTGCGGCGAAGTTGGATGTGAAAGAGGACAAATGCAGATGTCGTTGAAAGGGAGTGCGCGCTATGGTAACGGAGGTACAGGAATGCCGCTGGACGCCCGCATCGAATCCGCTTACGACGGCACCCACCCCATCGTCTCAAAAGTCAAATAAAGTTCCCGGCACACCCACGCATCGGTCGCGGCGTAGATGATTTGCGCCGGCGTGAGTTGCGGCGCGGCCCAGTTCGAGGTGCTCGCGCCTTTGGGAATGCGAAAGCCTAGAAACAGGCCCGACAAATTGCGCACGCCGGTTTGTTTGTTGCCGTGGCGCCGCGCGAGCAGGCCCAGGTCGAGCACGCTTTGTTCGGCGAAGTCGAATACGTGTTTGAGCGTGCGCAGGTCGTAGGCGAGTGCCACGCCGGCTTTGACGATGCCTTCTGCTTGCAGCAATTCGTTGAGTGCGGCGTGCGTTTCCGGCGCGCGCAGCATGAAGAGATAAACCGCGTGTGCGGTGGCTACTTGCACCACGCTCGGCAGGTAACTTTCGCCTTTGCGAAAGGCGGGGCGTGTTTCAGTGTCGAGGCCGACCACGTGTTCTTGGCGTATGTCTGCCATGGCATAAGCCAGGGCTTCGGGCGTGTCTACGGTGTGCACAGCGCCTTCGTAGCGGCGCACCGGCAGGTTGTGCAGGTCTTCGCGGGTGATGGCGTGCGCGTCGGGGGTGTCGGCGGGTGTCATGGTGTCAGTGCTGCGGCAATAAAAAAAGCCGGGCAGGCGCCCGGCTCTTTTTATGCGGCGTGACGCCGCAGTGACTACTAGGCGGCTTGGATGTTGCTAGCCTGCTTTTTGCCTTTGTTGCCGTCGGTGATGTCGAAGGTGACTTTCTGGCCTTCTTTCAGGCTTTTGAAGCCTGCCATGTTGATGGCGGAGAAATGCGCGAAAAGATCTTCGCCGCCGCCATCGGGAGTAATAAAGCCAAAGCCTTTTGCGTCGTTAAACCATTTCACTGTACCGGTTGCCATTGTGCACGTTCCTTAAGATAGAGATTTAGAGTTGAGTGTAGATCGGGAATGGTCAGGTTAGTGAACCATTCCCTCCAATGTTTAGGTCTCAAAGCTTCCCAAGGACGAACATCCAACAACAACTGAAAATCCTAGCCTTAGCACTTGGAAATCAAACACCGTCCACAATTATACCCCAAACCTTGTAATGTCAATGACGTAATTCATGCTTGTTTTCAAGGATTTGGCGGACGCGCGGGGTAAGAATGTGGTTTGGGGCGCCCAAATGGGGCCGGTTGGCGCCGCCTGACGTCAGTATTGGCCCAATAATTCGAAGGTCATTCCGAGCCACTCCCGCTTTGGATGGCGGGAGGCTATGATGTTGCATCGGCGCGCGCGCCTTTGTGCGCGCGATTGGATACGCCTGCTGCGCCTAATGTCTATCGATCTATTCTGCCTTGGAGAACCCGTATGAAGATTGCCAATAACGTCACTGATTTGATCGGCAACACGCCGCTGGTACGCATCAACAAGCTCGCGCAAGGCTGCGCCGGCGAGGTGGTGGCGAAGCTCGAGTTTCAGAATCCGGCGCACAGCGTCAAAGACCGCATCGGTTTGTCGATGATCGAAGCGGCCGAGAAAGCCGGCTTGATCAAGGCCGATACGATTATTCTCGAGCCCACCAGCGGCAACACGGGCATCGGCCTGGCGATGGTGTGTGCGGCGCGCGGCTATAAGTGCACGATCGTGATGCCGGATACCATGAGTAAAGAGCGGCGTATGCTGTTGCGAGCCTACGGCGCGGAGCTGGTGCTCACCCCCGGCGCCGAACGCATGCCGGGCGCGATCAAAAAAGCCGAAGAAATGGCCGCTGCCGACAAGCGCTATCTGATTCCGCAGCAGTTTGAAAACCCCGCCAATCCGGCGGTACACCGCACGACCACGGCCGAAGAAATCTGGCGCGATACCGACGGCAAGGCGGACATTTTGATTTCGGGCATCGGTACCGGCGGCACCATCACCGGCGTGGGCGAGGCGATCAAGGCGAAGAAGCCGTCGTTTCAGTGCGTGGCGGTGGAGCCCGATGCGTCGCCGGTGCTGTCCGGCGGGCCAGCGGGGCCGCACCCGATACAGGGCATAGGTGCGGGCTTCGTGCCCAAGGTGCTCAACGTCAAAATCTACGACGAAATCGTGCGCGTGAAAAATGACGACGCCATGACCATGGCGCGGCGCATGGCCAAGGAAGAAGGCCTGCTGGTGGGTATTTCGTCGGGTGCTGCAATGTGGGCCGCGATCGAAGTCGCCAAACGCGCGTCGAGCCAAGGCAAAATGATTGTGGTGATTATTCCGTCGTTCGGCGAGCGCTATTTGAGCACGCCGCTGTTTGCGGGGCTGGGGGATTAGGGCAAAACCTAAGCCGTCGCCAGCAACTCCACCTCGAACACCAACGTCGCGTTCGGCGGAATCAGGCCGCCGGCGCCGCGTGCGCCGTAGCCGAGATCGGGCGGTATGGTGAGCTTGCGTTTGCCGCCGACTTTCATGCCTTGCACGCCTTCATCCCAGCCCTTGATGACACGGCCGCCGCCCAGCGGAAACACAAATGGGTCGCTGCGGTCTTTGCTCGAATCAAATTTTTCGCCGCTGGTGAGCCAGCCGGTGTAGTGCACGGTGACTTCTTGCCCTGCGCTGGCCTCTAGGCCGCTGCCGACGTCGATGTCTTCGATAATGAGTCCGCTCGTGGTGGTAATGGTGATGGTGGATGGCATGACGATTCCTATGGTATGTAAAAGGCGGCATTATGCCCGTGGATGCACTTTGCGGCCATGCTTGCGCTCGATGTGAACTTATGGCGCCTGGTAAGCGGGCAGTAAGTATGGTGTGTAACACTAAACACTCG
>JAYUAH010000458.1:0-4147 GCA_043741415.1 Betaproteobacteria bacterium | reverse complement strand
TGCTGCAATAAGTTTCACGAAACCATCCGCGTGCTTTCCGCCAGTCACAGCGGCGCGATTTCCAGCGTCCTTGGCGCCGGTTAGCGAGCCTTGCCGTTGGTGTTGCTTACCGCGCATTTGCCAAAAATGCTTGATCGCCAGCCCAAGTTGTTTTTCCACCTCAATCACGGATTTCCCTTCACTCCGGATGCAGACGGATCACGTGACCGGAGAAGAGTTTTGGAATTTCATTCTCCATTCGTTTAGCTGCCATTTCAAAGTAGTGCGGATCGACTTCGATGCCGATGCTGCTTCTTCCCCATTTGGCGGCAGCGATGTTGGTGGTCGCGGTACCCATAAAAGGGTCAAGGACGGTATCACCCACGAAGCTGAACATTCGTACCAGGCGCTCAGCTAATTCCAGCGGGTACGGTGCCGGATGGCGTTTCGTCGAAGCACCCGTTACCCCTGTCCAGATTTGCTGGAACCATTTGGCGTGATTCTCGGCGGAGATAACGCTGAGAATTCTTGTTGCGACAGTCGGACTACGATAGCCGCCTGGTTTCCTCTGCATGAGTATGAATTCGATGTCATTTTTGATCACACTATTCGGTTCATACGGCTTCCCAAGGAACCCTCCACCGTTTCCGGTAGCCTCGTATACCGCATTTGCGATTTTGTGCCAAATGATCGGGGCCAAATTATTGAAGCCAATCGCACGGCAGTGCTCCTGGATGGAGGCGTGCAGCGGCACGACAACATGCTCACCGAAATTCTTGCGCCGCGAGAGGCAAACATCGCCTACAACGCACACCACACGCCCCCCGGGCACGAGGGCGTCGTAACAGGCCTGCCAGACACGATCCAACTCAGTGAGAAATGTCTCATAGTCTTCAATGAAGCCCATCTGCCCGTCGCCTTCGTTGTACTCCTTCAGCGTCCAATAGGGCGGGGAAGTGACCACAAGGTGCACGCTATTGGGAAGAAGGAAATCAATTTCACGTGAATCAAGGCGGTGCAGATCATGAGTGGTTGGAATTTCTGATAGCCGGGCTTCTATCAACGCCGTGAGTTTGGGGTCGCGCGCAATCCGGGGCAAATCGGTTTGATGGTTGGTGATCTCGCCGATTTCAGGCGGCAGCCATTGCGCTGGATCGCAGGCCATCGCGCCTATGTCGATTCGTTTATTCATGATGCATTTTATTGTTGATTACAAAATTGCCTGACACCAAATCAATCCGCACAACTCCAGCATCCACGACCATCTCCAGCCATTTTTGGGCTGAAAGCCGCGCCAATGCTGGTGGTTGAGTGGGAGTTTCGATCCGCGCGCGGATCGCCCACGAGACGGCAGCCCAATGCAGTGGGCAGCGCGAGCTGCAAGTTTCATCTATTTTCGCCATGGAAACAGAGATAAATTTTCAACCTCCACCCTACCCCTGCCCAACCTGCAAAAAATGCTCCCGATAATATTTGAGTTCTTCAATGCTCTCGTAAATATCCGCCAGCGCCTCATGCTTGCCGTGCTTGGTCAAGCCCGCCATCACTTCGGGCTTCCAGCGCCGCGCCAGCTCTTTCAACGTGCTGACATCCAGGTTGCGATACAAAAAATAGTCTTCGAGCTTGGGCATATAGCGCACCAGAAAGCGCCGATCCTGATGCACCGAATTGCCGCAAATCGGCGATAACTTGGGCGGCACGTGCAGCGAAATAAACGCGATCATCTGCGCCTCCACCTCGGCATCGGACAACGTTGACGCTTTAACACGGTCAATCAGCCCACTTTTGCCGTGCGTGCCCTTGTTCCAGTCGTCCATCACGTCGAGCACGGCAGCCGGTTGATGCACCACCAGCGTCGGCGCTTCGGCGACGATGTCCAGTTGCGAGGTGGTGATCACGATCGCGACCTCAAGTATCCGGTCTGTCTCCGGATTGAGGCCGCTCATTTCCATGTCGATCCAGATGAGGTTGTTGGGGTCTTGTGCCATAATCTACCGATGGTCTACCGATGAAATTTTTATCAGGCTATTCTGTCATAGTTACCTCATGAACGCATTTGGAATCCTGTTTTTAGCTGCCGTGGTATGCACCGCCGCCATCAAGTTCTGGCTTGGCGTGCGCCATTTGTCGTACGTCGGCGCGCGGCGCGGCGCGGTGCCGGCTGAATTCACCGGCCAGATCAGTCTCGAATCGCACCAGCGCGCGGCGGATTACACCTGCGCCAAAACCCGGCTCGCGCTTATCGCCTTGGCGATTGAGGTCGCATTGCTGCTGGCGCTCACCTTTGGCGGCGGACTGCAGTGGCTGCGCGACGCGGGCGCCTCATTATTTCCGGCGGGCATTCCGCGCGGGCTGGCGCTGATTGTGCTGGTCGGATTGGTCATGACGCTGGTGGAATTGCCGATGAGCCTTTACAGCACGTTTCGCGTCGAGGCACGCTTTGGCTTTAACAAAATGACGCTGGCGCTGTTCTGGAAAGATTTTTTCAAAGGCCTGCTGCTCGCCGCAGCGCTGGGCCTGCCGCTGGTTGCGGTGGTGCTGTGGCTGATGGAAAAAGCAGGTAGCTACTGGTGGTTCTACGCGTGGCTGGTGTGGATGGGCTTCAACATCCTGCTGCTCGCCATCTACCCGACGTGGATCGCGCCGCTGTTCAACAAATTCACACCCATGGATAATGCCGCGCTCAAAGAACGTATCGACCAGTTGCTGACCCGTTGCGGCTTCAAGGTCAAAGGTTTGGTGGTGATGGACGGCTCGCTGCGCAGCAGTCACGGCAACGCTTATTTCACCGGCTTCGGCAAAACCAAACGCATCGTGTTTTTTGATACGCTGATCGAGCGCCTGAGTGCGCCGGAAGTCGAAGCGGTGCTGGCGCATGAACTCGGCCACTTCAAGCGCCGCCATGTCATCAAACGCGTCGCGTGGACGTTCGCGGCGAGTTTCTTTTTTCTGGCGCTGCTCGGCTATCTGCTGGAGCAACCGTGGTTTTATCAGGGCTTGAATGTCGCCACACCTTCGCCCGCGATGGCGCTGATACTGTTTGTGATGGTGATACCCAACTTTACGTTTTTGCTGCAACCGCTGCTGTCGATGTACTCGCGCAAGCACGAGTTCGAGGCCGACCAATACGCCGCGCAAAACGCCTCGGCCAGTGATTTGATTTCCGCACTGGTTAAACTCTACAAAGACAACGCGTCGACACTGACGCCCGACCCCATTCATTCGATGTTTTATGATTCGCATCCACCGGCGCTGGCGCGTATCAGTCGCCTACAGTTATAATCGTAAGTATTTGATTATAAACAATATTTTATGACGGTCCTCGACCTCGCCAAAAGCAAATGCAAACCCTGCGAAGGCGGCACGTCGCCGCTCACGCCTGATGAAATCGCCAAGCTGCTCAAGCAACTGACAGGCTGGGCGCACGTGAACGGCGTGATTGCCAAGACTTACGAATTCAAAAATTATTATCAGGCCATGGCATTTGTGAACGCAGCCGCCTGGATCTCGCATCGCGAAGATCATCATCCCGATATCGTGGTGGGTTACAACCAGTGCCGCGTGTCGTACGTCACCCATGCCATTAACGGGCTATCCGAAAATGATTTTATTTGCGCAGCCAAACTCGATGCGTTGTTCGACTTGTGAAAGGTAGCAGCTCACGCACGCAACCGGTTCTACACCAAGGGCAAGTCGTCGCGAGCTACGGCCGCAGCAACAGAATCGAACTACCCGACGGCACCTTCGTTGAATGCTCCACACGCGGCAAGCGCAGCGATGTAGCCTGCGGCGATCAAGTCGCGATCCAGCACAGCGGCGACAACAGCGGCGTGATCGAATCCATCCTGCCGCGCAGCACGCTGCTCTACCGTTCGGATGCTTACAAGCAAAAACTCATCGCCGCCAATGTCACGCAAGTGCTCATTGTCATTGCGGCAGTGCCGAGCTTTTATGATGATCTGATCAACCGCTGCCTCGCCGCATGCGAACACGGCGGTATTACGCCGATCATTGTGCTCAACAAAGCCGACCTGCCGCAAACCGACGCGGCGTGGGCGGCACTGGCCGTCTATCGCACGCTGGGCTATCGCGTGATGCGCATCTGCGCCAAACAGGATGTGACGCCGCTGGCACCGCTGCTGGAAAACCAAACCAGCGTGCTGGTCGG
>JAYUAH010000457.1:0-1649 GCA_043741415.1 Betaproteobacteria bacterium | reverse complement strand
CAGTTGATGTCCATGTCTTCTTCGAGCCTGCGGAACATCGGCGTGTTGGTGGCGAGCTTGACCGAGGGCACGGGCTTGGCGCCGAACATCGAGCCGCGGCCGGTGGTGAACATAATCATGTTGGCGCCGCCGGCGATTTGCCCGGTGGCCGAGCAGGGATCGAAGCCGGGCGTGTCCATAAACACAAAACCGTTTTGCGTCACCGGCTCGGCGTAACGATAAACTTCCATCAGCGGCCCGGTGCCGCCTTTCATTGATGAGCCCAATGATTTTTCGAGGATGTTGGCGAGCCCGCCGTGTTGATTGCCGGGGCTGACCACGCCGTTGATCTGGCAATCGCGGCCGACGGTGTACACGTCTTTCCACCAGCGGATGCGCTCGATCAGTTTTTCGCCGACTTCGCGCGTGCGCGCGCGGCGCGTCAGCGTGTGTTCGACACCGTAGATTTCGGGGGTTTCGGACAATATCGCAGTGCCGCCGTGCTGTGTGAGCACGTCCATTGCCGCGCCCAGTGCGGGGTTGGCGGTGATCGATGAAAAGCCGTCTGAGCCGCCGCACTGCAAGCCGATCATCAGATGGCTCGCCGGCACGCGTTTGCGCGTCACGCGATTGGCATCGGGCAGCATTTCCTTCACCGCGGCGATACCGGCCTCGATAGTTTTACGTGTGCCGCCAACATCCTGCATGGTGAAAAGCCGCAGGCGGTCGCCGGCGTCGAGCTTTTGTTCCTTCATCAGACCTTTGATCTGATTGCGCTCGCAACCCAGACCCACAATCAGCGCGCCGGCAAGATTGGCGTGGCGCGCGTAGCCCGCCATCGTGCGTCGCAGAAGGTCCATCGGCTCACCGGTCATTTCCATGCCGCAGCCGAGATCGTGGGCGAAGGCCGCGACGCCATCGACATTCGGATATTCGGCCAGCCGCTCCGGCGTGAAGTATTCCGCGATCTTGTGCGCTACGGTGGAAGAACAATTCACTGTGGACAACACGCCGACGAAATTACGCGTGGCCACTTGCCCGTTGTCGCGCACGATGCCCATGAAACTCGCGCGCTGCGCTTCCGGCAATAATTGCAACGGTGTGAAGTCCGCGCCATACGCGTAGTCGCGATCGAATTCGCGAAACTGCATATTGTGCGAGTGCACGTAGCTGCCGGCGGGTATGTCGTTGCTGGCAAAACCAATCACCACGTTGTATTTCAAAATCGGCTCACCCTCGGCGATGGCACGCGCCGCTACTTTGTGCCCAGCTTGTACTTGCCCGCGACAGGTGAGCCCGCCTTCAAGCTTGGCGCCGAGTGCAAGATCAGTGCGCGCGATCAACACATTGTCGGCATCATGCAAACGTATGGTTTGCCCGGTGGTGGGTTTTTCCTTGATTTCGATCATCGGCGGCCTTTGTTTAGTGAGCTCGTTCCTGTGCGAAAGGGGTAGGGCGAGCGTAGGTGAGTACAATCGAACGCACAATTTTACATTACACTGTCGCTCGCTTATGGAGAAACTGATGTTCATGAATTTACCGCGTGCGGGGATGGCCATCGTGGCGTTGGCGTTAATCGGTGGTGCGCACGCGCAGCAATACCCCAGCAAACCCATCCGCATGGTGCTGCCGTTTCCACCCGGCGCCCCCAGCGACATCATCGGCCGCGC
>JAYUAH010000456.1:0-9635 GCA_043741415.1 Betaproteobacteria bacterium | reverse complement strand
AGGGCGTGAAATCGCGCAGGGTTTTGAAGGTGTCTTGGGGCATGAGGTGCTCCGTAAAGGCGTTGATTCTAAGTATTTGATTTAATTGAATATTTTTTAGGGTGTTGCGGTGTTTTTTTGCCCCTCCACCCTCACCCTAGCCCTCTGCTCCGCTTCAAGTGTTTTACCTTGTCCCAGAGGGAGAGGGGATTTCTTTGCGGGGTGAAGATGTTGCTGCTTGGCAGGAATGCTCTTTCTTAAGCCGCCATCAGCTCGCGCAAAACAAACGGCAGTATGCCGCCGTGTTTGAGGTATTCCACTTCAATCGGCGAATCCACGCGTAGCGTGACAGTGACATTTTTCGTGCTGCCGTCTTTGCGATGAATAACCAAAGTGACATCCTGCAGCGGCTTCAAATCACCGCCTTGCACGCCGATGAGATCAAAGCTGTCGTCGCCGGTGATGTTGAGCGTTTGCACGCTGTCGGTGCCTTTGAACTGGCACGGCAGCACGCCCATACCCACCAGGTTCGAGCGGTGGATGCGCTCGTAGCCGCGTGCGACCACCACTTTGACGCCGAGCATTTGCGTACCCTTGGCCGCCCAGTCACGAGAAGACCCGGTGCCGTAATCTTCACCGCCGAATATGAACAGCGGTACCTTATCGATATTTTGATAACGCATGGAGGCTTCGTAAATGGTCATCTTGTCGCCGCTAGGCTGGTGGATGGTTACGCTGCCTTCGCTGCCGGGCACCAACAGGTTCTTTATGCGTGGGTTGGCAAACGCGCCGCGCACCATCACTTCGTGATTGGTGCGGCGCGAGCCGAAGCTCGACAGGTCGGTGCTGCCGGCCGCAACCAGCCAGTCGCCGGCGAGCGTGCCTTTGCGGATCGGGGCCACCGGGCTGATATGGTCGGTGGTCAACTTGTTGCCGTAGATGCCGAGCGCGCGACCGCCTTTGACATCATTGACTTGCGGCAGCTCAACCTTGAAGCCTTCGAATAGCGGCGGCTCCAGCAGGTAAGTCGACTTGCTGTCCCACTGGAACAACGCGCCCTTGGCTTCGGGAATCGCATCCCACAGGTCTTTTGCGCCGGAGAGATCGCCGTATTCGCGCTTGAAGTTTTCGCTATTGAGCGCAAATTTCATCACGGCATCCACTTCGGCGGGTGTGGGCCACAGGTCTTTCAGGAACACCGGCTTGCCGTCTTTGTCGTTGCCGAGCGGATCGGTATCCACGTTCTTCAGCACGGTACCCGCGAGCGCAAATGCCACCACCAGCGGCGGGCTCATCAGGAAGTTGGCTTTCAGGCTTTGATGCACGCGCGCTTCAAAGTTGCGGTTACCTGAAAGTACAGCGGCAGAGATCACGTCATTTTTTACAATGACGTCTTCCAGCTCTTTGTCCAGCGGCCCGGCCAAGCCCATGCAGGTGGTACAGCCGTAGGCAACGACATAAAAGCCCAGTTGCTCGAGATAGGGCAGCAAGCCCGCATCGCGCAGATAGGCGGTGACCACCTTGGAGCCGGGTGCCATTGAGGTCTTCACACGCGGATGCGGCTTCATGCCTTTTTCCACGGCCTTTTTCGCGAGCAAGCCGGCGGCGAGCAGCACCCACGGGTTCGACGTATTGGTGCACGAGGTAATGGCGGCAATGCCGATGTCGCCATGGCCGACGTCACCGATGGCCGCATTGGCGACCGGAAAACGCTTGCTCATATCCGCAGCAGGCTTGTTGTAGCCGCTTTCCGCGACGGGCTTGGAAAAGAGCTCCGTGAAGCGCGCGCCGATGCCTTCGAGATTGATGCGATCTTCGGGCTGCTTCGGCCCCGATACGCTCGGGCGTACGGTCGACAGATCGAGCTCAACCACTTGCGAGTAATCGATCTCGCCTTTTTTCGGAATGCCATACATGCCCTGCGCCTTGAGGTAGGACTCGATGGCATCACAATGTTCTTCGCGGCCCGACATGCGATAGTACTCCAGCGTCTTGTCGTCAATCGCGAAAAAGCCGCAGGTGGCACCGTAGTCGGGTGCCATGTTGGCAACGGTAGCGCGGTCGGTCGGGGAGAGCGACGTTGCACCTTCGCCAAAGTATTCGACGAACTTGTTGACCACCTTGGTTTTGCGCAGCAGTTCAGTCACGGTCAGCACGAGGTCAGTGGCGGTCACGCCGGGATTCAACTTGCCACTCATGTGTACGCCGACCACATCAGGCGTGAGGAAGTAATACGGTTGACCGAGCATGGCGGCTTCGGCCTCGATGCCGCCCACGCCCCACGCCAGCACGCCAATGGCATTGACCATGGTGGTGTGCGAGTCGGTGCCGACGGTGGAATCGGGGTAATAAATGCCGTCTTTTTCCCACACGCCGCGCGACAGATATTCGAGATTGACCTGATGACAAATGCCGTTGCCGGGCGGCACGATACGGATGCCGGAGAACGCGGCCTTGGCCCACTTCAAGAAGGTATAGCGCTCGCCGTTGCGCTCGAATTCGATTTCCATATTCTTGCGCAGCGCACCGACGGAGTTATGCACGTCGACAACCACGGAGTGATCGACCACCAGATCCACCGGCACCAGCGGCTCGATGCGTGTCGGGTCGAAATTCTGGCGCTTGGCTTCCGAACGCATCGCCGCAAAGTCGTTCAGCGCGGGAAAGCCCGCCATGTCCTGCAACATGATGCGTGCGAGTACAAAAGGCACTTCCTCGGTGCGAGTGGCATTGGGCTGCCAGCCCGCGAGTTCTTTCACGCGGTCTACACCGATGCGCTTGCCGTCGCAATTGCGCAGCACGGATTCGAGCACCACGCGCAGGCTCACCGGCAGGCGCGACACCTTGCCCAGGCCCGCTTCTTCGAGCGCGGCGAGGGAGTACATTTTGCCGGTCTTGCCGGATTTGAGTTTGAATTCACGTATCGCGTTAAATGGATCGTATGTCATAAATTACTCTTTAAAATCAAATAATTAGGAAAACTACCGTGAGGGAAACAAAAGCCAGTGAAGACGGTCGGGCAACGCCAAAGGATGTGTTGCGCCGGTGGGGCATATTTTAGTCTTTTCCGGGCAGATCATGGTGCAAAACACAACTTCAAGTTCAGATGGCGAACAGCGCGGTGAAATCAAGTGAACGAACAGTGCATCAACTATCGTACTCACGGTTATTGCGCAGTACTTAACCGGCCTGCCCGCCTTCAAACGATAGAAACGCCGTCCGCGCGCAGGTTACCTCAATATCAAAAGCGGCGGTGACGTTAAAGGATCGGCTCGGCGTGTGTCAAGCGCCGCAATAATTTTCATCGATTAATCTGTATCAGTGGTTAGCCCGGTGTTAAGACGCGGGCACGACCACCATGCCGTCAACACAGGCCGCACAATCTTGGGTAAACTGCTGGCGCGCCACCCGCGGGAGGAGATCTTGGGAGCCGGCGCAACAGTCTGCGTGCCCCTTCCATCGAAGAGCGAGAACCCCAATGGCGGACCGAGTTATTTTCGTGTGTATTCTGGTGCTGACGGGCGTGTACTTTTGGGCGACGTCGCAAATTCCCACGCTGGAAATCGGCGATCCATTGGGGCCCAAAGCGTTTCCACGATTGCTGGGCGTGGGGCTGCTCATCACCGCGGGCATGCTGCTGGTCGAAATGCTCAAGGCGCGCCAGGAGCCGCCAGAGGCCGCGAAGGCGGACGAAAAAACGCATGACTGGGGCTCTTATAAAGTCATCGCCGGCGTGATAGTGGTGACCGGCATTTACTTTGTGTTGTTCGAACCCCTGGGCTACGCGGTGTCGACCACGTTGTTCCTGCTGGTGACGACGACCTACTTCAACAAGGGCAAGTGGCTGACCAATGTGCTGACGTCGGTGCTCTACAGCTTTGTCAGCTATTACTTGTTTGTGACCTTGCTGGGCGTGAATCTGCCGCGCGGCATTGCGCCGTTTTAAGGGACCGCCATGGAAACGTTTACGCACATCATTAACGGTTTTGCCGTTTGCATGACACCCATCAACCTGTGGTACACGTTTTTGGGTGTATTCATGGGCACCATCATCGGCGTGCTGCCGGGTATCGGGCCATCGGCGGGCATCGCGCTGCTGATCCCGGTGACCTTCGGCATGAACCCGACTTCCGCGCTGATCATGATGTGCGGCATCTACTACGGCACCAAGTACGGCGGCTCCACCACGGCGATTTTGATCCGCACACCGGGCGAGGCGGCGTCGGTGATGACCTCCATCGACGGTTACGAGATGGCGAAAAAAGGGCGCGCGGGCGCAGCGCTGGCGGTATCGGCCATCGGTTCATTTATTGCCGGCACCTTGGGCGTGATTGGACTGACCATATTCGCGGTGCCGTTGTCGTCGATGGCGCTCAAATTCGGCCCGGCGGAATATTTCACGCTGATGCTGTTTGCGATGACGGCAGTTTCGACGCTGACGGGTAAATCGCCGGCCAAAGGTTTGCTCGCAACCATATTGGGCTTGATGATCGCTACCATCGGCATCGATCTGCAAAGCGGGCAAGCGCGCTTCACCATGGGCGTAGCGGAGTTTCAGGATGGTGTGGGCTTCGTGGTGGTGGTGGTGGGGCTGTTCGCAGTAGCGGAAGTGTTCCGCGGCTTGGAAGATATTTTCAAGGGCACGGGTGCAGCGACCATGAAAATCACCGGCAAGCTGTGGCTGACCAAAGAAGAATGGATGCGCTCCATCGGCCCCATCTGGCGTGGCGGCGTGATCGGTTTCATCATCGGTGTGCTGCCGGGCGCGGGCGGCACCATTGCGTCGATCATGTCGTACACCACCGAAAAACGCCTGTCGAAAAATCCGGACGAGTTCGGCAAAGGCGCAATCGAAGGCGTGGCCGGACCGGAGTCGGCGAACAACTCCGACACTGCCGGCGCCATGGTGCCGTTGCTGACACTGGGCATTCCCGGCGGCGGTGCGACCGCGGTACTGATGGGCGCCTTCATTATGTACGGCATACAGCCGGGGCCGCTGCTGTTTCAGAACCGTCCCGATTTGGTGTGGGGGCTGATCGACAGCATGTATATCGGCAATGTGATGCTGCTGATTTTGAATTTGCCGCTGATCGGCATTTTTGTGCAGTTGCTGAAAATCCCTTCGGGCATTTTGTATCCATTGATTATTGCGATTTCGGTGATCGGCGCCTATGCAATCAACGGCAGCATGACAGATTTGTATTTGATACTGGTGTTTGGTGTCGTCGGTTATGTGTTCGACAAAGTGGATATCCCGGTTGCGCCGCTGGTGCTGTCACTGGTGCTCGGCGGCATGATGGAGCAATCGTTCCGCCAGGCGATGACGATTTCCGGCGCCAATCCGAAAATATTCTTCAGCAGTGGCATCACCATCACACTGGTGGCGATGTCGGTGATTTCCATCCTGATGCCGTTCATCCTGCCCAAACTCAAGAAATACAAAGAAGACGGCAAGGACGAGTAGTCCCATGCAAAAAGTAACGCTGATACCCGGCGATGGCATCGGACCGAAGGTCACGGCTTCGGCACGCGACATCGTGCTGGCAAGCGGCGCCGCGATTGAGTTTGAAGAAGTGGCCGCCGGCATGCGCGAGGGCGAACGCAGCGGCACGCCGCTGCCGGCTGCGGTGTTCGAGTCGATTGCGCGCAACAAAGTGGTGATCAAAGGTCCCACGCAAACACCGTTCGGTGGCGATTACCGTGTGCGCATCGAGCGCAAAAACGACCAGGGCGTGATCGAGACGCGCTCACATCCAAGTGTGGCGATTGCGCTGCGCAAGGAACTGGGGTTGTATGTGAACGTGCGGCCGGTGCGCAATTACCCCTCGGTGCAATCGCGCTACGACAACGTCGATATCATTATTTTTCGCGAGAACAGCGAAGACCTGTACACCGGCATGGAGCGCATGATCGACGAAGGCACCGCCGAGGCGATCAAGATTATTTCGTTTCGCGCCACCGAGCGCGTGAGCAAATTCGCGCTGGACTACATGCGGCGCTTGAAGCGCAAAAAGCTCACCGTGGGCCACAAAGCCAATGTCATGAAAATGACCGACGGCCTGTTTCTTAAAACGGCGCAAGAGACCGCCAAAGCCTACCCGGAGATCACCCTCGACCAGCGTGTGATCGATGCTCTGTGCATGGAGCTGGTGATGAAGCCGGAGATTTTCGACGGCTTGCTGCTGCCCAATTTATACGGCGACATCGTGTCCGATCTTGCTGCGGGTTTAGTGGGCGGACTGGGTGTCGCACCGGGCGCCAACATCGGCCCCGATTGCGCCATGTTTGAAGCCGTGCACGGTTCTGCGCCGGATATCGCGGGCAAGGACATTGCCAATCCGATGGCGGCGATTTTGTCGGCGGTGATGATGCTGCGCTACATCGGTGAGATGCACGCGGCTGATCGCATCGACAAAGCGCTGTCGCAAGTGCTCGCGGAAAAACGCGATGTCACGCGCGATCTCGGCGGCGACGCGGGCACACAGCGCATGACGGCAGCCATTGTGGCCAAACTCCAGTAGCCATCTGCTACACCGATATATCGTAAGTATTTGTTTTTAAACAATATTTTATGAATAAGCGTATCGCTGTCGTCGGTGCGGGCGCGATCGGCGGTTACGCCGGCGCACACATGACGCGCGCGGGTCACGATGTCACGCTAATCGATGCGTGGCCCGCGCATGTCGATGTCATGCGCATCAACGGTCTACAGGTGTCGGGCATGACGCCCGCCGAAACACATAGCGTGAAAGTCAACGCGCTGCACATCAGCGACGTGCAGCAGGTGGTGAAGCAACGGCCGTTTGACATCGCGTTTATGTGCGTGAAATCGTACGACACCGAGTGGGCAACGCAGCTTATCAAAGACTATCTCGCGCCTGACGGTTACGTGGTGTCGCTGCAAAACTGTATTAACGAGGAACGCATTGCCGCCATCGTCGGCTGGGGCAAGGTACTGGGCTGCATCGCGAGTCTGATTGCGGGGGAGTTGACAGCGCCGGGTGTGGTGAAACGCACCATCCATCTCGGCGGCGACGAACACCTCGTGTATCGCGTGGGCGAAGTGCATGGGCGCCACACGCAGCGCGCGCAGGACGTCGCCGATTTGCTGGCGTGCGCCGACAGCAGCAAAGTGACGACCAATCTATGGGGCGAGCGCTGGTCGAAGCTGGTGATTAATTCCATGCGCAATGGTTTGTCGGCCGCTACCGGTTTGAGTGGCAACGAACGCGACGGCCGCGTAGACACACGCCGCTTGTCGATACGCCTCGGCGCAGAAGCCGTGCGCGTAGGACAGGCGCTGGGCTTTCAACTGGAAGACATGCTCGGCATGGCGCCCGAGACGCTGGCGCGCGCAGGCGAGGGCGGCGGTGATGCGCTGACGGAAATTGAAAACATTTTGATCGAAGGTTCCAGGGGGCGCTCCGATGATCAGCGCCCGTCGATGGGACAGGATATGTTCAAGGGCCGGCGTACGGAAACCGATTTCATCAATGGTTTTGTGGCGGCCAAAGGTATGGAAATCGGCGTACCGGCGTTGACGCATGCGAAAATGAATGAGGCCGTTAAGCGCGTAGAGCGCGGTGAAATGCCGGCACACCCTGATATCGTCAACGGGTTTTAGTTTTCGTCGCAAGGATAGGCCATGCCGCTAACGCTGTTCGAAAAAATCTGGAACCGCCACGTGGTGGTGGAAGACGAAGGCGAACTGCTGTTGCATGTGGATCGCGCTTTCTTCCACGAAGGTTCTTCCCACGCCTTCGCCAAACTCGAACAGCAGGGCCACACCATTGCACGACCGCGGCAGGTGTTCGCGTTTAACGATCACTATGTGCCGACCACGGGCCGCGACAAAGGTGTCGCCGGCATCGCCAACGCCGATATCCGCAACATGGTGATCCAACTGCAAACCAACGCGGCCAAGCACGGCATCACGTTGTTTGGCATCGACGATCCGCGCCAAGGCATTTTGCATATCGTGCCGCCGGAGCAGGGCATCACTCAACCGGGGCTGCTGATTTGCGGCGCGGATTCGCATACGTCCACGCACGGCGCGTTCGGTTGCCTGTCATTCGGCATCGGCGCTTCCGACATGATGCATGTGATGGCCACACAAACCATCTGGCAGCGCCGCCAGAAAACCATGCGTATTACGGTGGAAGGCGAATTGGGTTTTGGTATTTCAGCCAAGGATGTGATTCTCGCCATCATCGCCAAGATTGGTGTGGCGGGCGGCACCGGGCATGTTATCGAATACGCCGGCAGCACCTTTCGCAGCATGAGCATGGAAGCGCGCATGACGGTGTGCAATATGTCGATCGAAGCAGGTGCGCGTGCGGGCATGATAGCGCCCGATGACACGACCTATGCTTACATGCAGGGGCGCCCGTTTGCGCCTAAAGCTGCGGCGTGGGATGCGGCGATGGCGATGTGGAACGCTTTACCCACTGATGCCGGCGCGCGCTTCGATCGCGAAGTTGCACTGGACGCACCGCAGATTGCACCGATGGTGACCTGGGGCACTAACCCGGAACAAGCGGGGCCTGTCACCGGTGTTGTGCCGAATCCACGCGACGAGCAGGACGAAATGAAGGCGCAGGAAATGATAGCCGCGCTGGAGTATCAAGCACTGAAGCCCGGCATGGCGCTGTCCGATATCAAAGTGGACAAAGTTTTCATCGGCTCGTGCACCAACGCACGCATCGAAGATCTGCGTGCGGCGGCGGCTGTCGCCCAGCTCGGTCAGGCGGTGGTGCCCGCATGGGTGGTGCCCGGCTCACAACTGGTCAAACGGCAAGCGGAGCAGGAAGGGCTGGATCAAATTTTTAAAACGGCAGGCTTCGAGTGGCGCGATCCAGGCTGTTCGTTGTGTACTGCAATCAATGGTGATCAACTGCTGCCGGGCGAACGCTGCGCATCGACGTCGAATCGCAATTTCAAAGGCCGGCAAGGCACTGGCGGCCGCACACATCTGCTGAGTCCCGCGATGGCGGCTGCGGCGGCGCTGAAGGGGCGATTGACCGATGTGCGTGATCTGCTGAACGGCGCGTGATGACACCCTTCACTACACTCACCGCAATAGCCGTGCCCATCGACGAGCCCAACGTCGATACCAATCAACTGTGCCCCACGCGTTTTAACAAGGTGCCGCGCGGGCCGGCGCATGCGAAGATTTTATTTCACGACCGGCGCTTCAATGCTGATGGCAGCGAGAAGGAGCACATCCTCAATGCCGAGCCGTTCAGTCGCGCGCAGATTATTGTCGCGGATCGCAACTGGGGCAGCGGTTCGTCGCGCGAGAGTGCGGTGTATGCCTTGTTCGAGTTCGGCATACGCTGCGTGATTGCGTCGAGCTTCGGCGATATACACGCTAACAACTGCTACAAGAACGGCTTGCTGCCGGTGGTGTTGAGCGATGCCGAATGTGCCGCCCTGCGTGCGCAATTGCGTGATCAGCCGGGAGCTACAATGAGTGTTGATCTGGCCGCGCAGACGGTGGTGGATGCGCATGGCATAACACACCGCTTTGAAGTTCATCCGGTGCGCAAAAAATGTTTGCTGGAAGGGCTCGATGATATTGCGCGCACGGTGCAATACCGCGACACGCTGGATGCGTTTGAAACGGCTTACCGCAAAGAGCGCCCGTGGCTCTATGC
>JAYUAH010000455.1:0-4156 GCA_043741415.1 Betaproteobacteria bacterium | reverse complement strand
CGAGTGTGCTGGCTGCGCGGTATGCCGCATCGGGCAATCCGCAACTGGTGCCGGGCACCGCTGCGGGGTTGCTCACCGCCGGTTCGAATACCATTTCGCCGCAGCACAGCGCCGAGTTTCTCGACAACGCAGTGAAGCTGATGAAGGCTGAAAATATCACCATGGCAGAAACCGCCACGCGCGTAGTCGCGGACATCCGTGCGAAGAAAAAGCGCATACCCGGCCTCGGTCACCCCACGCATAAGGGCGACGATTTTCGTGCGGTGAAGCTGCGCAAAATTGCTGCCGAGAACGGCTTTGTCGGCGACAAGATCAAGATGTTCGAAGCGATACACGCCGAGTTTGTGCGCGTCACCAATCGCCAGGGCTTATGCATCAACGTCGATGGCATGTTGGGTGCGATCATGAGTGAGATGAGATTTCGGCCGATGCAAATGGCGGCAGTGGCGCTCATCGCCGTGGTGCCGGGCATCATGGCGCATGTGATCGAGGAAATTGAAGAAGGTAAGCCGCTGCGTATTGTGCGGGATGAAGAGTGTGATTATTTGGGTAAGGCGGAACGGCCGGTGCCTAAGCGCGGCTAAGATGCATCATAGAACACGGAACAGCGGTGCTTCCTTCCCTCACCCTCGGTCCCTCTCCCGGAGGGAGATGGATGAAAAAGCCCTTCTCCCCTCGGGAGAAGGGTTGGGATGAGGGAAACGCTTTTGCGTAGACCGATAACTCTCAGCAATCAGGACACATCATGAGCGACGACAAAATCAAGTGGGATCAGGTAGACAAATGGGTGGCGCGCGCGGGTCTCAAAACCACCTGGAAGCCCTACGGCATGCCCGAGGTGCTCGACCCGTTCAGCAGCAAATTCGCCGACATCGACCCCATGCCCAAATGGGATATCCCCAACAAGGTGATGATTTCCAGCACCATCACTGGCGCGTTTTTCAGCAAGCGCAGCAATCCGAATCAGCCGATCACGGTGGATGAAATCCGCGATTCCGCCGAAGAATGCATCAAGGCCGGTGCGCCCAACATTCACATTCACGTACGCGACGACGGTGGCTTTAACGCACTCGATCCGCAGCGCTTTCACGACGTGATTGCGCCGCTAAAAAAGAAGTATCCGGACGTGATGTTCGACGGCTGCCTGGTCGCCGTCACCGACGAAGAAAGCGCGGTGATGGAATCGACCATGAAAATGAGTCTGTTCGACGCGCTGCCGGTCAACACCACCGCCATCTGCTGCGGCGACAGCATGTTTTTCAAAGCGCCGCACGTGGTGATCAAAAAAGCCAAAATGGCGCAGGACAACGGCGCCAAGCCCATCATCTCGGTGTATGACGACGGCGACATCGACAACGCGCGGCGCTTTCTAGTCGAAAGCAAATTATTGAAACCGCCTTACTACTGGCTGATTCTGCCCGCGCTCCCCGGCTGCAGCCCGATGCACAATCCCAATCAAATGGTCGATGGGCTGATGCGCATGGTGCGCACGATTCGTGACATCGATCCGAATTGTTTCATCCTCGTGTGTGCGGCGGGACGTGCGAGCACGTATCTCGCGACGTTCGCCATGCTGCTCGGTCTGCATGTGCGCGTGGGCATGGAAGACACGTTGTGGCCCTACCCGCATAAAGACGACATCATCAAACGCAACGTTGATCACTTTTTGCAAATGAAACAGATCGCGCAACTGTTGGGGCGCGAACTCATGACGCCGGCCGAGTACCGGCAAGCCTTGGGCATGCCTGCAAAAGCGCTCGTGGCTGCGACCGGAGTAAAGTAAATGGACGACTTCAAAGGCAAAGTAGCCGTTGTCACCGGCGGCGGACGCGGCTTGGGCCAAGGCACTTGCGTGGAACTCGCCTCACGCGGCGCGATGGTGGCCGTCGCCGACCGCAAGCAGGAAATCGCCGAAGAAACAGTTGCCTTGTGCAACCAAGCCGGGGCGGGTGCGAAAGCCTTTGTGTTCGATCAAGCCAAAGGCGAAAGCGTCGAAGCCTGCATCGCTGAAATTCACGCGCACTACGGCCAGATCGATTTACTGTTCGCCAACGCCGGCACCGGCAAATTCGTGCCGGTGGTGGACATGAAAAAAGCCGACTGGGATTTTGTCATTCAAGTGAATCTCAACGGCACGTTTTACGTGTGTCAGGAAGTTGCCAAACGCATGATCGCGCGCGGCAAAGGCGGAAAAATTGTTTTAACGGCGTCGTCCGGATCGAAGGTGATTGCCGATCAACTCGGCGCCTACTGCGCATCCAAAGCGGCTGTGGAAATGCTGATGAAACATATGGCCGCCGAGCTTGGCAACTACCGCATCAACGTCAACGCTATTCTGCCCGGTGTGATCGAAACCGGCATGACCACGCCCATGCTGCGCGACGAACGCATGCAGCGCATGTTAATTCGCGAAACACCGGTCGGTCGCTGGGGCAAGCCGGAAGATGTCGCGAAGCTGGTAGCGTTTTTGTTGTCGGAAGATGCGTCTTACATCAACGGCGAAGGAATCATGATCGACGGCGGGCAAACGCTGCACGGCTTCCCGCGCTGGTATGCGCTGGATTACACCAAAGAGAATGTGTGCGATTGGGAAGAGCGGTTTAATGAGTACCCGTATAAGGCTTGAAAAACTTTGTTGCCACAGAGAACATAGAGAACACTTGCCCTGACCCAACCCGGCAGGGAATAGCGGCGAAGTTTTTCTCTGTGTTCTCTGTGTTCTCTCTGTCCTCTGTGGCTAAACGCCTTTGACCTACACTATGAGCGACACTCATCCGTTCGAAACCGACGTCCTGATCATCGGCGGCGGCGGTGCTGCACTCGCAGCGGCAAGCGCAGCACGCAGCACCGGCGCGCAAGTCATCCTGCTCGAAAAAACCCCGCAACTCGGCGGCTCAACCGCATGGTCGGTAGGCTCGGTCACCGCCACGCAAACCCCACACCAACAACGCGCCGGCATCGACGACAACCCTGAACACCACCTCGAAGATCTCAAACTCTTCTCCGACGCGCTAGGCTTGCTGCATCGTGACAACGTAGCACTCGGCCGCATACTCACCGAGCACACGCCGGAGATGTTCCGCTGGCTGCTGTCCACCGGCCTTGAATTTGTCGGCCCTTTTCCCGAGCCACCGCATCGCAAGCCGCGCATGCACAACGTGCTGCCGAACTCACGCGCGTTTCCGTATTTGTTAGGGCGTTATTGCCGACAACTCGGCGTCGACATACGCCTGAACACTAATGCCAAGTCGCTGATAATCGACAACGGCACCGCACGCGGCGTCGTAGCCACTGAGACCGACGGCTCCACCAGCGAATACATAGCCCGCAACGGCATCGTGCTCGCCGCCGGCGACTACAGCGGCGGACGCGAACTCAAGGCGCGATTTTCGTCGGAGCTGATTGCGAATGTCGATGCCGTCAACGTCAGCAACACCGGCGACGGCATCCGCATGGGGCTGGAATGCGGCGGCACCGTCATCAACGGCGACTACATCCGCGGCCCTATCCTGCGCTTTGTGCCGCCCATGCACGCGAAGTGGATACAAAAGCTAGCACCCGTGCCTGTGGTGACCAAGCTGCTGCACTGGGGCTTTGATCACCTGCCGCAACGCCTGCTGCGCCCGGTGTTGATGAACTACCTTACTACCGCGCTGGCGCCGGAGAAAAAACTCTACGAACACGGCGCGATCCTCGTCGATCTCGATGGCCTGCGTTTCACCGACGAACGCGACCAGCCCGCGCGTGCCGCCGCCCTGCGCCCGCAAGGCATGGCCTACATGATTTTTGACAGCACCGTGGCGGATCAGCATCAGCAATGGCCGAACGTCATCTCCACAGCACCCTCTATCGGCTACGCCTACCTCGACGACTATCGCCGCACCCGGCAGGATATTTACCGCTGCGCCGCGACCTTGGGCGAGTTAGCAGACAACATGAAAATACCGCGTGCCGCATTTGAAAAAACATTGGCGGATTACAATGCCGGTACCGCCACGGCGGATTCTCCCGCGCGCGGCAAACGCCCTGCTATCGTAAAGCCACCTTTTTACGCGCTGGGCCCGGCCAAGGCGTACATCATCTTCACCAACGGCGGTTTGAAGGTCACGCTGAATCTGGAAGTGGTGGGCAAAGACGACCAAATTATTCCCGGCCT
>JAYUAH010000454.1:0-9642 GCA_043741415.1 Betaproteobacteria bacterium | reverse complement strand
CCGCGAACAGCAGTTTTTTGATTTTGATCATTGTCATTGTAGTACCACACTCGTCGTTAACCGTTCCGTCGCGCCGCCGGCGCGCACCTCGAAAATATACTCCCATCGACCCGGCATGTGAAACATCAGCCCTTCCGCGCGATAGCGTCCAGCGCCGCTGCTGGTCACCGTGGTTTTGTAATTCATGCCGTGGCGATGATCGGGCATATGCGCATCGACGCGCACACTCTCGGGCGCCGCCGCGCCGTCATTCGCGCACAGGGCGAGTTCCACGGCGAAGTGTTTGCCAATTTCGATTTTTTCGGGTTGGGTGCGATAGACCAGCGCATAGTTCTTTGAAGTAATAGACTGGGCCGTGGCGCCGGGCACGCCGGGTAATGTGGGCGTACACGCCCAGGTCGTCGCAGCGCTGAATAGCATCGCGCACAATATCACCTGCGTTACTTTCATGGCTTGAGCATACTCCCGAAAATCGCATCGCCGTTGCGATACGCAATACGTTCCGCCACTTCGCGCGGTAAATCCGCCATCCACGCACGCGACCAATTAGCGTGCTCGACTACATAGTGCCAGCGTTCGGCGGTGTAGGTATCGGTGCCGACTAAAAAGCGCTCGGGAAATTCCATGAACGCGGCGCGCCAATCGGCATCGAGTTTTCCCCCGGCGGCATGATCATTGCGAAACGCCAGATCGCAATACAAGTTCTTATGCTTACGCAGCAGTTCGCGCACTTTCTCGGGGCGCTCGAAACCGGAGTGCGCCCACAACACGCGTGCGTCCGGGTCTTGCTTGAAAATGCGCTCAATGCCGTCGACATCGGTGTGCGCATGCAAAAACAGTTTGTATTGCTTGGCCAGTTGCACCACCAGCCGCGCCACCGGTGCATCGGTATCCGCGCCATAGACATGAAATTCGCCGATGGCCGCATAGCGATATTTTTGCAGCCGCTCTTTCAAATAAGCGGCAACGCCCTCATCGCGAAACCAGGTACCGATGTCACCGCGCGTACGATAGGTGCGCAGCGACGGCACAATCAAATCGGGTGCTTCGGCATACAGTTTTTGATTGCCATCGTCATTGGAACTCGACACCAGCGCGCGCTTCACACCCGCTTTGCGCAGCAGCGCGATGGCTTCTTTCGGCGGCATGCGTTCCCACGCTTCCTGACTGTAATGCACATGCGCGTCGAAGATCGGCAATGCATCCGCCCCCTGTGCCCACGGGCTTGCGCAAAGCATGATGAACAGCAAAAATCGGTGTGTGGATCGCATGGTGAAAGTTTAGCAGGTTGATGCATTTCATACGTCGTAAGCTGTATCCATCCGGAGTGGATAAAAATCGTAAGTATTTGTTTTTAAACAATTTTTTAATACGGACTCAAGTTCACGTCAACGACGAGGTTTGATACACTCATCATGCAGTCACCCATCCAGCAGACCTTAATTCCAACGCAAGTATCGAAGAAGGGACCCGCCATGATCTACGAAGTCAGAACCTATACCGTCAAGCCGCGCTCTATGCCCGAAGTCGTCAAGCGCTTCGGCGAAAAGTACGAACAGCGCAAAAAATATTCCGAACTCACCGCGTTTTTCCAAGTGGAAGTCGGTCAGCTCAATACCTTCATGCACATCTGGGGTTACAAGGACCTCGCCGAGCGCGGCACCATCCGCGCCGCCGCGGTGAAAGACGGCGCATGGCCGCCACCCATCAGTGAATTCCTGGTGAGCCAGAAATCGGAAATCCTGCACCCGGCGCCGTTCGCGCCGGAAATCAAGCCCAGCAACAACGGCCCGTGGTTCGAGTGGCGCGAATACACCCACGCCGCCGGCCAATTGCCGATTATGATGAAAAACTGGGAAGTCGCGCTGGAGACGCGTACGAAATTCGGCCCTATCACCGCGCTGTGGTACAGCGAACTCGGCGGCCTCAACAAGTGGATACACGTGTGGCCGTACAAAACGCTCGATCAACGCAACGAAGTACGCAACAAAGCGCACGACACCGGCGCGTGGCCGCCCTCCGCGCGCGCCAAGACCGACGGCCGGCCGATTGAAAATCTGGTGGCGCAGCAAAACATGATTTTGACGGCGTCGAGTTTTTCGCCGACTAAATAGTTTATTGATTGTTCAGTGCGTGCGGCAAAATCAACTGCTTCCCTCACCCCCGCCCTCTCCCAGCGGGAGAGGGCGGGGGTGAGGGAAGCTTTTAGTTTTTTGCTGCTCAATAAAAAAGGGAGCGGCGCTCCCTTTTTTATTTCCGCATTCCATCGCCCCAACGTTTTCCCCGGCGGCCACAACTTGGGTGAACTTCTGTCGTACTGCGGCGGATACAAAGCTTCCGCGCCCAAGGTTACCGCCGCGTGCTGCGGCCAGCGTGGATTAAACAACAACGCACGCGCCAGTGAAATGAAATCCGCCTTGCCGCTGGCGATAATGTCTTCCGCCTGTTGCGCGTCGGTGATCAAACCCACGGCACCCGTGGTAATGCCGGTCTCGCGCTTCACGCGCTCGGCGAACGGCACTTGATAGCCGGGACCGATGGGTACTTTGGCATCGAGCACGACACCGCCGCCGGAGACGGTGACATAGGCTGCACCGACTTTTTTGAGTTCACCCGCGTAGACCACGGCATCGTCCGCAGTCCAGCCGCCTTCGGCGAAATCGCTGCCGGAAATTTTTGCGCCGATGAATTTGTCCGCGGGCCAGGCATCGCGCATGGCATGAAACACTTCCAGCGGCCAACGCATACGGTTTTGCAAGCTGCCGCCGTAGTCGTCGGTACGCTTGTTGGCGAGCGGCGACAAAAATTCCGAAAACAAATAGCCGTGTGTGGAATGCAGCTCGACAAAATCGAGGCTGATGCGCACGGCGCGTTTCACCGCGGCCACGCACGCCGCTTTGATACGATCCATCTCCTCGCGCGCTAACGCATGCGGCATGGGCCAGTCGGTGGCCAGCGGCACGGCCGACGGCGCGTCGGTCTGCCATGCGCCCTCATTCGATTTCAACGGGCCGCGTCCATTCCACGGGCGGTGCGAAGATGCCTTGCGCCCCGCATGACCCAACTGTATGCCCAGCACAATCGGCGAAATACTGCGCACAAACTTCACCACGCGCACCATCGCCTGCTCATTGGCGTCGCTGTACAGGCCGGTGCACTGCGGTGTGATGCGCCCTTCGGGCACCACGCCGGTGGCTTCGATCACCAGCATCGATGCACCGGAGATCGCCATATTGCCCAGATGCATCATGTGCCAATCCGTCATCGAGCCATCGACAGCGCTGTACTGGCACATGGGTGCGACGGTAATGCGGTTGGGCAAGGTGAAGTTGCCGATTTGCAGCGGTGAAAAAAGTTTGCTCATGTTTACATTAACCTCATAGAAAGCACTTCAAAAACCTGCCACAGAGAACACAGAGGTCACAGAGAAAATCCCGCGCGCGTTGCAACTGGACTCTCTGTGATTTCTATGCCCTCTGTGGCAAAAAGTCTGGCGTAGTTTAACGAAAATATCCCAACGCCCACCACCACAAAAAATCCAGCGGCATCAGCACAAAAATACAAATCGCTGCGAGCGGCAAGGTCAACCGCAGCACCTGCCGCAGCGTGACACCGGCCACCTGCATGCCCACCATCACCGGCGGCGCCTGATAGGGCATGATCACCAGCGAAAATCCGACCACCATGGTCATCAATGCGGCTTCGATGCGCCAGCCAGTGGCTTCGGCCATTTGCGCGGCGAGCGGCGCGAGCAATGCAGGCTGTGAGGGATTGGTGGTGAGTAAACCGGTAAACGTTGCCATCACCGTGAGTTTGGCGAAGTTCAGAAAATCATTGTCCGGTGTGATGTGCAGCGCGCCGAGCATGGCGCCGCCGAGTATTTTGCCTACGCCGCTGTCCTGCATCAGCGCGCCGAAGCCTAACACCGCGCCGACATAAAAAAACGAGCCGAGCTTGATGCGTTCCGGAAACGTGCTGGGCGGCACCGCACCCACGCGCGGCATCAGCGTGAGTATCGCCGCGCCCAGCGCAATCCAACCCGGACGGATGCCGTGCAGAAAATCGGTCGCCCACATGAACAACGCGCCGACGAGTATCACCGTGAGCCGCCGTTCTTCGGGCGACATACGGGTGGGCGCTTCGTGCGCATCGGGCTCCGTGGTCACCGCGGGAAACAAGCGGCAGATTAACCAGGCAATGATCGCCGCTTTGACGCAGCCCAAAATCGGAAAATGCAGCAGCAGATAATCGGCGTAAATGATGGGCTTGTTATATAAAGTTTCCGCCGCGCCCGCCAGCACCAGATTCGGCGCGTTGGCCGGCAGCACGGTGACACCACACTGAAAACTGACCATGATCGCCGTCAACGCCATGCCGATGTAGCCCTTTGACCCCGGTGCGAGCCCCGCGCGCTGCGCCATCGCCGCGTAGATCGGCAGCAGCAGCAATACGCGGCTCACCGTCGCCGGCATCAGGAACGCGAGCAACAATGCAATGACCGCGGCAGCGGCTATCAACCCGCGGTACGACAGCGTGAAGCGCCCAAACAACGAGCGCGCCATGCGCACACCCAGTCCGGTCGCGCGCACCGCTTCGGCCAGCACCAAGCCGCCCAGCACCACCCATAAAGTTGCCGAGGTAAATCCCGAAAACACCACGCTCGCCGGCGCAATGGCGAACAGCATGCACAGACACAGAAATATCAATCCGCTCAGATGCTCCGGCAACACGGCCGTGGCCCACAGGCTGATCGACAGCAGCAGCACCGCGGCAGCGTGCATCATGTGTGCGGGCGCGCCGGCGGGTGGGGGCGTGAAAAAAAGGATAACCGCCACGGCGCTTAGGGCCACGGCGATGATGTGGGAAAGTTTCACAAAGTTGGGATGGCTAGCTACTGCAGTACAGAGTGTCCCCTCACTCTAGCCCGCTCCCGCAAGCAAGGCGAGGGGACGCCTTTGTAGTGCGTTGCGCCTAGTGAATTTCTGGATCGGCCGTCGCCGCCGTCTGATGCAGAAAATCAAAATCGCAGCCTTTGTTCGCCTGCGTCACATGCTGCGAGAACAGTGCGCCGTAGCCGCGCCCGAAGCGTTGCGGATTCGGTTTCCACTCGGCGCGGCGGCGCGCGAGTTCGGCGTCGCTGACTTTCAAGTCGAGCTTGCGCGCGACGACGTCGAGTTCAATCAGGTCACCGTCGCGCACCAGCGCCAGCGGCCCACCCACCCACGATTCCGGCGCCACGTGCAGCACACAGGTGCCGTAGGAGGTGCCGCTCATGCGCGCATCGGAAATGCGCACCATGTCGCGCACGCCTTTTTTCAACAGCTTTTTCGGAATCGGCAACTGGCCCCACTCCGGCATGCCGGGGCCGCCCAGCGGGCCGCCGTTTTGCAGTACCAGCACCGAGTTCTCGTCGATTATCAAATCATCGCTGTCGATGCGCGCGTTCATGTCGTTATAGTCTTTGAACACCACTGCGGGCCCGATGTGTTTGTGCAAATGTGCTTCAGCGGCGGTGGGTTTAATCACCGCGCCGTCGGGTGCGAGGTTGCCGCGCAGCACCGCGAGGCCGCCGGTGGCCGACACCGGGTTGCTGCGCGGGCGTATCACATCGAGGTTGTAGGTTTTAGCACCCGCGATATTTTCACCGAGGGTTTTGCCATTGACCGTTTGGCAATCGAGATTGAGCAGATTGCCCAGTTCATTAAGCATCGCGCGCAGGCCGCCAGCATAATAAAAATCTTCCATCAGATATTTATCGCCTGCCGGACGGATATTCGCCAGCACCGGCACCTTGCCTGCCAGTTCGTCGAAGCGCTCCAGCTTGAGATCGATGCCGGCGCGCCCCGCCATCGCCAGCATATGTATCAGCGCGTTGGTCGAGCCTGACAACGCATGTGTTGCCACAATCGCGTTATCAAACGATTTTGCGGTGAGAAAATCCGAAGGCTTCCAGTCGTCCCACACCATATCGACAATGCGTTTGCCGCTGGCGGTGGCCATACGGGGATGATTGGCATCCGCCGCCGGTATCGATGCCGCGCCCGGCAGCGTAAGGCCCAGCGTTTCCGCAATCGAAGTCATGGTCGACGCGGTGCCCATCACCATACAGTGGCCGTAGGAACGCGCGATGCCTTCTTCGACTTCGTCCCACGCTTTTTGATCGATGTTGCCGGCGCGCAGCTCGGCCCAGTATTTCCATGAATCCGTGCCTGAGCCGAGATGTTCGCCATGCCAGTTGCCGCGCAGCATCGGCCCCGCCGGCAGGTAGATGCTCGGCAGATTCATCGACAGCGCACCCATGATCAATGCCGGCGTGGTTTTATCGCAGCCGCCCATCAGCACGCAGCCATCGATCGGGTACGAGCGCAGCAGCTCCTCGGTTTCCATCGCCAGCATGTTGCGGTACATCATGGTCGATGGTTTTTGAAACGGCTCGGCCAGCGCGATCGCCGGCATCTCCAGCGGAAAACCACCGGCCTGCCACACGCCGCGTTTGACCTCTTCCGCACGCGTACGAAAATGCGCATGGCATGGATTGATATCGCTCCAGGTGTTGATGATGCCGATCACCGGCTTGCCCGCGAAATCTTCGCGCGAGTAACCCATTTGCAGCGTGCGTGAGCGATGCCCGAATGAGCGCAAATCGTTCACGCCGAACCATTTGTGACTGCGTAATTGCTCTGGAGTGCGGTGCGGACGGCTCATGATTAACCTTAACGTAAGTATTTGATTTTAAACAATAATTTAAATATACATTCAATACGCAATTACGCGGATGCATCGGGCTTCAGGCCCGTCGCTTCGACGCCTTTGGCGGCACACTCTTCATCTTCATCACCGCTAGCGCCGCTAATGCCTGCGGCACCGAGTATCGCGTTGTTCGCGTCGCGAATTAACACCGCACCTTGCTGCGGCAAAAATTTGCCTTGCGCAGTCGCTGCCAACGTCAGAAAAAAGTTTTGATTGCCCTTGGCGCGATTCGCCAGTGCACGGCTCGAACAACTCATCGCTACCGCGCCCCACGCTTTGCCGAGTGCGACGTCATAACGAAACATGCTCGCGCCGTCTTCGCGCTGCACGGCTTTGACATTGCCGGATTCGTCGAGCACCACCACCGTTAACTTGGCGTAGTTTTTCGCGCGCGCGTGTTCGAGGGCTTTTTCGCAAATGGTATTGGCTTGCGCAAGGGTTAGCGGCGTGAGCGGCATGGCGGGTCTCCGGAAGATGGTGTGAAAGAGGGGAACAGGGCTGCGCCGACTATACAAACCGCCCTGCCCCCTGTCAATTTGGGGACGCGGCACAAACTGGCTTCTCAGGACAGGCAAGCATAGAATCGTCGCCACGTTGTCCGACCGGGAGGGGAAATCGTGAAAAAACTACTGGCACTCTTGTGTTGTTGCAGCAGTATGGCGTGGGGACAATCGGCAGAAGAGTTAATCAACGCCGGCAAGAACACCGACAACGTGCCGGTGCAGGGCATGGGCTACGACCTCAAAAACTTCAGCCCGTTGAAGCAGATCAATAAATCCAACATCAAGCGCCTGGTGCCCGTGTGGAGCATGAGCCTGATGAACGATTTTGGCGAGACTGCGCAGCCCACCATCTACAACGGCGTGATGTATGTGATCAACGCCAAGCAAACCTTCGCCATCGACGTGGCCACCGGTCGCCAAATCTGGCGCACCGAAATGCAATGGCCGCCGGAAACCGCGACGCAAGCCTGCTGCGGCATTATCAGCCGCGGCACCGCCACCATTTATAACGGCAAGCTCTATCGCGTGACGCTCGACAACCACGTGCTGGCGCTCGACCTTAAAACCGGCAAGGAAATCTGGAAACAGAAATTCGCCGATTACAAAGAAGGCTACACCGCCACCAGCGCCCCGCTGATCGCCAATGGCGTGGTCATCACCGGCATGGCCGGCGGCGAATACACCACGCGCGGCTTTCTCAATGGCTGGGATCCGGAAACCGGCAAACATCTATGGCGCCGTTACACGATACCGGCGCCGGGTGAGGAGGGTTCCGAAACCTGGCCCAAGGATAGCGATGCCTACAAGTACGGCGGCGCCCCCACCTGGCGCGGCGGTGCCTACGATCCGGAACTCGATCTTGTTTACTGGGGCACCGGCAACGCGCAGCCGTGGGCGCCGCAAAATCGCGGCGGGCTCGACAGTCTTTATGCCAGCAGCGTGCTGGCGATCCGACCGAAGACCGGCGACATCGTCTGGCATTATCAATACACGCCGAATGATGTATACGACGTAGACGCCACCGATGAGCCGGTGCTCGCCGACATTATGTTTGAGGGGCAGAAACGCAAGGTGATGTTTCAGGTGAACAAGAACGGCTTCATGTACACCATCGACCGCACCAACGGCAAACTGCTCGCGGCGCATGCGTTCACCAAAGTGAATTGGGCCACGCACATCGATCTGAAAACCGGCCGCCCCGTGCTCACCGACGTGCACGACAAGTTGATCAAAGGCGAAGAAGTATTCATTTATCCGCAACGGGGCGTGAATGCGGTGCCGGTGGCGTTCAACCCGAACACAGGTTTGATTTACACCAGCTCATGGCAACTGCCGCGCATCGTCAAGATCGACCCCGCGCCGAAGTTTGTCCTCGGCGGACGCTACACCGGCGTGATCACGCGCGCGCCTGAAATCAAGCCCGGCGATATCGTCGGCCACCACATCGCGATGGACCCGATCAGCGGCAAGAAAAAATGGGAAGTCCCGCTCTACGACCGCGCCAGCTCTGCCGGCATGCTGGCCACTGAGGGCGGCTTACTATTCACCGGCCTGGTCGATGGCCGCTTCATCGCGCTCGACGAAGCCAATGGCAAAACGCTGTGGGAATTCCAAACGAGTTCCGGCATTAACGCCACCGCTGTCACCTACACCCACAAAGGCCGGCAGTACGTGAGCATTGCATCGGGCCTCGGTGGCAACTCAGCGCGCGGCATGGCGCGCGGCAATGTGCCGACGGGTGGTTCGATGTGGACGTTTGCGTTGATGGCCGATTAGTGGGGCAGGCAACACATCGAGTGCAGCACTTTGGAACCGCCGCGGCCGCCACTCAGCCGCCGCGGTGCTAACCCCCACCATGGTCCGCCAGTGCACGCTCCATGCGACGATCCGGTACCAGCCATAGCAGCGCCACCGCCACAAAAAAGCCCAGTCCGATCCACGGCGAAAATATCTAGGCGGCGGCAATGCCGGCCACGTAGAGCAGGGGCGATGCTTTACCTTTGAAGTCTGTAGAGACTGCTTTGGCCAGCAGACTGTCATCACCGTGGTGCCGGATCAGGGATGTTTGGAACAGGTAAAACGCAATGGCACACAGCAGCAGATTCACACCATAAAGCATCACGGGCCAGCGGGCAAAGTGGTTCTCGCCCATCCACCCGGTAGAAAACGGCAACAGTGACAACCAGAACAACAAATGCAGATTCGCCCACAGCACACCGCCGCCTACTGAGTTGACGACCTGCATCATATGGTGGTGGTTGTTCCAGTAAATGCCGACATAAACAAAGCTCAGCACGTAGCTCAGAAATACCGGCAGCAAGGGCGCTAACGCATCCAACCCGGCGCCATGTGGCACCTTCAATTCCAGCACCATGATGGTGATGATGAT
>JAYUAH010000453.1:0-1655 GCA_043741415.1 Betaproteobacteria bacterium | reverse complement strand
CCGTGCTCGCGCCGGTGTTGACGGCGATGCTGTATTTGCTGGTGTTCGCGCACACGCTGCGCGGCCATGTCGAGGTGTTTGCGGGTGTGGATTACGCCGCGTTTCTGATACCGGGGCTGGCGATGATGGCGGTGCTGCAAAACTCGTTCGCCAACAGTTCGTCGAGCCTGATGCAATCCAAAATGCAGGGCAATATCGTGTTCGTACTGTTGCCGCCGATTTCGCACTGGGAGTTTTTCATGGCCTATCTGCTGGCGGCGATGGGGCGCGGTTTGACGGTGGGCGCGTGCATGTTTTTTCTGACGCTGTGGTTCGTCCACGTGCCGATAGCGCATCCGTTGTGGGCGCTGGTGTTCGCCATCGGCGGCAGTGGCGTGATGGGCGCGCTGGGCATCGTTGCCGGCATGCAATCCGAAAAGGTGGATGAACTCTCGGTGTTCACCAATTTCATCATTCTGCCGCTGACCTTTCTGGCCGGGGTGTTTTATTCGATACACTCGCTGCCGCCGTTCTGGCAAAAAATGTCGTATTTCAATCCGATTTTTTACATGATCGACGGCTTCAGATACGGCTTTTTCGGCCGCGGCGACGTTTCACCATGGGTGAGCCTGGCCATTGTGTCGGCGGTGTTCGCAGGCATATCATTACTCGCACTCTGGATGATTAAATCCGGATACAAATTGAGGCATTAAATTCATCATGACAACCCCCGATCAACTCAAGACTTACATCGAAACCGGCATGGCGTGCGCGCATGTCGAAGTCACCGGTGACGGCGCCCACTTTGAAGCGATTATCGTGAGCGAACTGTTTCGCGGCAAAAACAAAGTGCAGCAGCATCAAGTCGTCTACAAAGCGCTCGGCGACCGCATGCGCGAAGAAATTCACGCGCTGTCGATGCAAACGCTGACGCCCGAAGACTGGGCGGCGCGGAAATAAAAAAATGTTTTAAATCAAATACTTAACCGCAAAGACGCAAAGGCGCAGAGCAAAGCCGCAAAGAAATTCTTTAAGGGATTCTTTGCGCAAACTGTGCGTCTTCGCGCCTTTGCGGTGAGGAATTAAAAAATGGATAAGTTATCAATCGAAGGCGGCGTGGCGCTCAACGGCGACGTCGCTATCTCCGGTGCCAAGAATGCCGCGCTGCCGATTTTGTGCGCGAGCCTGCTGACGGACGAGCCGCTGACCATCAGCAACGTGCCGCACCTGCGCGACGTGACGACCATGCTGTCGCTGCTGGGGCAGATGGGCGTGTCGATTTCGGTGGATGAAAAACTCGGCGTGGAATTGCGCGCGGCAAACATTCATCACCCGGAAGCGCCTTACGAAATGGTGAAAACCATGCGCGCCTCGGTGCTGGTGCTGGGGCCGCTGGCGGCGCGTTTGGGCGAGGCGCGCGTGTCGCTGCCGGGCGGCTGCGCGATAGGCTTGCGTCCGGTGGATCAGCATTTGAAAGGCCTGCAAGCGATGGGCGCCACCATCACCATGGATCACGGCTACATGATCGTGCGTGCTTCACGCCTGAAAGGCACCCGCATGTGCATGGATGTGGTCACTGTCACCGGCACCGAAAACCTGATGATGGCCGCGACGCTGGCCGAGGGTACCACGGTGATTGAAAACGCCGCGCGCGAGCCGGAGATTCCTGATCTCGC
>JAYUAH010000452.1:0-4170 GCA_043741415.1 Betaproteobacteria bacterium | reverse complement strand
TCAAAGCCATGCCGAATGCGTAAAAGTGAAATTTCATAAGTATTTGATTTTAAACAATTTTTTAATTGTTCGTCAACTCGGGAATTGTCTGCGATTTTACACGCGCCATCGTGCTGCGAACGTGAGTTGTCGCGCTAGAATGCATCGCATAACTTGGAGAGCAACGTGATGCGCGACTACAACGCTGACTACAACGCCGATTACAACGTCATGAGCGACGACGCCTTTCGCACGCAGGTGCGAGCCTTTTTTGAAGCCGAATATCCGCAACACCTGCGCTACATCGTGCGCCGCGCACGCTGGGCCGAAATGAAAGACTGGTGGGCCAAGCTGTATCAGAAGGGTTGGGTCGCGCCGAACTGGCCGAGCGAGTGGGGCGGCATGGGGCTGGATGCCGGCAAAATGTTGATCTACATGGAAGAGATCGAGCGTCATGGTGTGGCGCGGCCGCCGGATCAGGGCATCACGCATATCGGCCCCATACTCATGCACTACGGTTCCGAGGCGCAGAAAAATTTCTACCTGCCGCGCGCGTTGTCGGGTGAACACATCTGGTGTCAGGGTTACTCCGAGCCCAATGCCGGCTCCGATCTTGCGAGTCTGCGTACCACCGCTGTGCCCGATGGTGAAGATTACGTGATCAACGGGCAGAAAATCTGGACCTCGCTCGCGCAGGATGCCACGCACTGCTACGTGCTGACGCGCACCGATGCCAATGCAAAAAAGCAGGAAGGCATCAGTCTCTTTCTGGTTGATTTCAAAACGCCGGGCATCACGCTGCGGCCGATTACCAATCTGGCGAACCACGCCGAATTTTGCCAGGTGTATTACGACAATGTGCGCGTGCCGAAAGCCAATCTCGTGGGCGCGCTCAATAAGGGTTGGACCGTGGCCAAGGCGCTGTTGGGCTTTGAGCGCCTCGCCATCGGCAGTCCGCGCCGTCCGGCGTACGCGTTGCAGCGTCTGGCGATGGTGGCGCGTGCGCAAGGCTTGTTTGCCGATCAGGGGTTTCTCGACCGCTACACCGCGCTGAAACTCGACATCGAAGACCTGGGGTCGCTCTACGGTAGATTTGTCGAGCAGGTGAAGCGTGGCGAGCAAGTCGGCCCTGACGTGTCGATGCTGAAAATCTGGACCATGGAAGCGTGGCAGCGCCTTGCTGAACTGCTGCTCGAAACCGGCGCGGAAGAGGCGGTGCTCGATGGCGTGCGCGATTTTGGCAGTGCGGAAAATCCGGTGGAAGTCGATGCGCTAACCACGTTTTACATGTCGCGCCCTGGCACCATCGCCGGCGGCAGCAGCGAAGTTCAGCGCAACATCATGTCGCGTTATGTGTTGCAATTGCCGACGTAAATTAACTCAGGAAACTTTGTCATGAAAGCTGCCTTCATTGCGTTCGACCGTATGACTTTTCTCGATTTCATTGGTTTTTACGACGCGGTAACACGCTTGAAAACCATGAAAATTCAGGAGGATTTTGAATGGCGCGTGTGCGCGATGACGAAGCAAGTGTCCGATGACCGCGGGCTGAAAATCGAAGTGGATTCTGTCGCCGAGTCGCTGAGCGGCTACGATCTGCTGTTCGTCCCCGGCGGCTTCGGTACACGCGCGCTGCAGCACGACACGAAGTTCGTGCAGTGGCTGCAAACTGCTGGTAGTGCGCAATTGAAAGTGTCGGTATGCACCGGCGCGCTGCTGCTCGGCGCCGCGGGCTATCTCAAGGGCTTGCGCGCCACCACACACCCAGCGGCGTACAAAGAGCTGGAACCTTATTGCAAGACGGTGATACAAGAGCGCGTGGTCGATGAAGGCTCGGTCATTACCGGCCGCGGCGTCTCAACTTCGATAGACTTGGGGTTGCATGTCGTAGAGCGGCTCGCGGGTGCAGAGGCGCGGACGCGTGTGGCAACGCAGATGGATTATCCGTATCGCTGGCAGGCGTAAACGCGACCGTGGGTGCAGCTATCGCGACGCGTTTCACTCTGCCTTGATATTCGCGTCCTTGGTCACCTTGCCCCACTTTGCCATTTCGGCGGCGATGTGTTTGGCGAATTGTTCTGGCGTAGTAGCGATGGTTTCCACACCTTCGGCGCTGAGGCGTTTTTTGGTGTCGGCGAGCGACATCACGGCGTTGGCCTCAAAATTTATTTTTTTCACCACAGCCTCCGGCGTGCCGGCGGGCGCGAGTATGCCCCACCAATTGTTGGCTTCGTAGCCGGGCACACCCGCTTCGGAGATGGTGGGTATGTCGGGTAGCGCACTCGCACGCTTGGCGCCGCCGGTGGCGATAGGGCGCAGCCGCCCACTGCGAAAATGCGGCAGCACCTGGATCAGCGAGCCGATGGTCATATGCACCTGGCCCGACAGCGTATCGATGGTGGCGGGGCCGCCGCCTTTGTAAGGCACGTGTACGATGTCCACCTTGGCCATGGATTTAAACAGCTCCGCGCTCAAGTGCTGAAACGTGCCCACGCCCGCCGAGGCGTATTGCAAATGGCCGGGCCGCGCTTTCGCCAGTGCCAACAATTCTTTCAGTGTTTTCACCGGCAGGCTCGGGTGCACCGACAACACATTGGGCCCGGTGCCCAGCAGCGCCACTGGTGCAAATGATTTTGCGGGATCGTACGGCAGCTTGGCGTAAACCGCCGCACCCATCGGATAAGCCACCGAGATAATCAGCAGCGTATACCCATCAGCCGGCGACTTGGCGACGATTTCGGTGCCGACGATGCCGCCCGCGCCACCGCGATTATCGATCACCACTTGCTTGCCGATGCGCTCGGACATTTGCGTGGCGAGCTGGCGCCCGACGATATCGTTGCTGCCGCCGGGCGGAAACGGCACGATCATGCGTATGGTTTTTGCGGGGTAGTCTTGCGCCAGCACGGGGGCTACAATGCTCAATGCATAAATACTGGTGATTGTGTGTAAGTATTTGTTTTTAATTTTTTTTTTAATCCATTCACGATGCATATTTAGAGTCCTTTCACACCTGCCTGCTGTATCACCTTCGCCCACTTCGTCGTTTCGTCGCGCAAAAATTTCTGATACTGCTCGACACTGTAACCCGCCGGATCGGAGCCGTCGGCTTTCAATTTTTCAATCATCTCGGGTGTCTTCACAATCTTCGATACATCGGCGTTGATTTTATCGATCACGGATTTCGGCGTGCGCGCCGGCGCGGTAAGACCGTTCCATGCCACCGCGAGAAAACCTTTGAGGCCTTGTTCGTCGAGCGTGGGCACCTCGGGCATCGCACCGGCGCGTGTGAGACTGGTCATACCGATCGCACGCAGCTTGCCGCCGCGGATCAGCGGAATCGCCGAGGTCAAACCATTGAACACCACATCGACATGGCCACCGACGAGGCCCACCATCGCCGGCGCATTACCCTTGTACGGAATGTGTACCATTTTCACGCCGGCCATGGCATTGAACAATTCGCCGGCGAGGTGATTCGAACCGCCGCTGCCCGACGAACCAAAATTAAGCGCGCCGGGTTTGGCTTTGGCCACCGCAATGAATTCGTGAATGTTTTTCGCCGGCACACCCGGATGCACCACCACCACGAGTGGCGTGGTGTTGATCAGCGTCACCGGCTCGAAGTCTTTTTGCGGATCGTACGGCAGCTTCGCCAGCAGGCTCGGCACGATGGTAAACGGCGCGGGCGTGACGAACAGCGTGTGGCCATCGGGTGGCGACTTGGCGACAATCTCGGTGCCGATCACCGTGCTGCCGCCGGGACGGTTATCGACGACGACCGCGTGGCCCCATAGTTCGGTGAGTCGCGGCGCAAGCGTGCGCGCGACGATGTCGGTACTGCCGCCGGCGGCGAAGGGCACCACCAAGCGTACGGATTTTTGTGGGAAATTCTGCGCTACGGCGGGCGCTGTGGTGATAAATAAAAAATTCAATAAAAACAAATACTTATACATGGTGGCTCTTTTGAAAGGACTGATGTGCGATTAACGCACCAGTCGCCGTCGCGCCTACGAGACGCAACGCTTTTGAAATTACCCGTGTGCCGTGTGTATAGGCGTCTAGCTCTGGTGACAGGTCTTTGATCTTGCGTGGTGGTTCGTGATGGTTCCTAAACGATTTCCGCGCGCCCATTATTCAGCACCGTCACACCACGCGCCGGCACGGTCGAACGGAACGTCACCACCTTGC
>JAYUAH010000451.1:0-1663 GCA_043741415.1 Betaproteobacteria bacterium | reverse complement strand
GGGCTGCCGATGGCCACCGAGCGGATACGTCCGCTTTTGATGTGCGGGATCAGCGCGGGCACGCCGCTGATGATCATCTCGACATGGCCGCCGATCAGCTCGGTGAGCGCAGGGGCGTTGCCTTTGTACGGCACGTGATTGAGTTTGATGCCCGCCATCGATGTGAACAACTCGCCCGCCATGTGATTGGAGCTGGCTACACCGGAGGTGCCGTAATTGAGTTGTCCCGGCTTTTGTTTGGCGAGCGCGATCACGTCTTGCAGATTCTTTGCCGGCAGCGACGGGTGTATCGACAACACGTTCGCGCCTTTCACGCACAGAATGATCGGCGTGAGATCGCGCTGCAAATCAAACGGCACCTTGGCCAGCGCGGCGACGTTGATGGCGTTGGCCGCGCCGCCGAGCAGTATGTTGTAACCATCGGGCACGGCCTTCACGATCATGTCCGAGCCGATGTTGGTAGAGCCGCCGGGACGGTTGTCGACGATGAATTGCTGGCCCAGTGCCTCGGCGAGTTTTGCGGCAATCGATCGACCGGTGAAATCGGTGTTGCCGCCAGCGGCGAAGGGCACGATAATGCGCACGGATTTTGCGGGATAATTCTGTGCGCTGACCAGCGCCGGGGCTGTAAGCAACGCGAGTATTGTAAGTATTTGATTTAATTTCATTATTTTGTTCCAGTGCGAATCACTTCATTGGTCATTGGCCCGCCGTTTTTGAATTGTTCGAGAATGCTGGTGAAGCAATCGAACACGCGCCGTTCGTTGCCATTGGAGCTGGTGGAGTTGTGCGGCGTGACGATCACGTTGGGCAAATTCCACAGCGGCGATTCGGTCGGCAGCGGCTCTTGCTCGAACACATCCAAGTACGCGCCGGCGAGATGGCCGCTTTGCAGCGCGGCAATCATCGCGGCCTCATCGATCACTTCGCCGCGCGAGATGTTGAGGATGTAAGCGCCTTTCGGCAACAGCGCCAAACGTTCTGCGTTAATCAGTTTGCGCGTTTCGGGCGTAAGCGGGCTCGCCAGCATCAGCCAATCGGCGCGCGGCAGCAGCGCGTCAAGTTGATCGGGCATGTGCATTTCGTCGACGAGGTCACCCGCTTTGATCGGACTGCGGCGCACGCCGATCACGCGCATGCCCAACGCTTTTGCCAGTCGTGCGAACTCGGCGCCGATGCCGCCCATGCCGTACACCAGCACCGTCTGTCCCGGCAAATCGCGTGGCGAAAGTTGCAAACGCAGCGGGTCCCAGCGGCACTCGGCCTGCGCCTTCAGCCAATGCGGAAAACCGCGCGACAACATCAGCATGCCGGTCAACGCGGTTTGCGAAATCGGTTGCGCGGTGGTGCCGGCGGAGGTGGTGACGTGCACGCCGCGTTCCAGCATTTCGGTGTAAATCGGATGATCGACGCCAATGTTGAACACGTGAATCCACTTCATGTTGGGGCCCTTGCGCACCGCGGAGAAAAACTGCCGCCCGTGCGAGGGATTGAGATCCTGCGAATAAAAGGCAATTTCACCGCGCGCGACATCGGCGTCGGACAGCCGCGCATCCTTGTCGGCGGGCAGCGCAACCACTTCGTGTGGCAGTTTCAGGCGCGCAACGATGGCGGCGAGTTCAGCGCCGAACTCGGCGTGGCAGCGGTGCGAAACAATCAGGGC
>JAYUAH010000450.1:0-1664 GCA_043741415.1 Betaproteobacteria bacterium | reverse complement strand
TCGCTGTAGAACGTGACTTCGGTTGGCGTCATATCTTCATGTCTCAAATTACAAAATTCAAAATCCGGCCACAGCGCTCACAGAGAACACCGGGAACTGCAACGCTACGGCGCTGCGCTTTATTCTCTGTGTTCTCTGTGTTCTCTGCGGCAAACATTTTTGGGTTTCAACATTCAATCGGCCTTGATGCCCGCCTGCTTGATCACCTTCGCCCACTGCGCGACTTCCTCGGTAATCACCTGCTTGAACTGCTCCGGCGTGCTGGCCACCACTTGCGCGCCGTCTTTGGCGAAGCGTTCAACAATATCCGGCGCGCGCGCGGCGCGCACCATGTGCTCATTCAATATCTTGATCACCGCTGCCGGTGTAGACACCGGCGCCACCACACCCACCCAACTGTTGAATTCGTACTGCGGCACACCGGATTCGGCCACCGTCGGGATGTTAGGCAACACGGCGAGGCGTTGGCCGCTGGTCACCGCCAGCACACGCATGCGGCTGGAGTTGACGTGCGCCATCGCCGCCACCACGGCCAGCGCGCTGATGTCGGTTTCGCCCGACATCAGCGCAATCAGCGCCGGACCGCCGCCCTTGTACGGCACGTGTGCGAAGCGGGTATCAGTCTGAAACGCCAGTAACTCTACCGCGAGATGCGTAATGCCCCCCGCGCCTGCCGTCGAGAACTTGATCGTGCCCGGATTTTTTTTCGCCAGCGCGATGAGTTCCCGAATGTTTTTCGCCGGCACCGAAGGATGCACTGCAATCAGGCTGGGCGAGGCGGCGACCAGACACACCGCGGCAAAATCTTTCTCCGGGTCATAACCGAGCTTGGAAAATAACGACACGTTCGCCACGAGGCCCACCGTATTCGCCAGCAGCGTGTAGCCGTCGCCCGGCGCGCGCGCCACCAGCTCCATGCCAAGATTGGTGGAGGCTCCCGGCCGCGTTTCCAGCACCACGCTTTGCCCAATGGTTTCCGACATGCGCGGCGCAATCACGCGCATCACCGTATCGATGCTGCCGCCGGGTGGCACCGGAATCACCACGCGAATCGGCTTCGCGGGAAAGCCGCCGGTCTGCGCTAGTGCCGGCACGTAGACCACTGCAAGCAAAACCACCGCCGCACTTCGCTTCACGCTCGGCTCCTCTCGCTCAACATTCGACGCCAAACACTCAACAACTTATTCAACCCGTATATTCGCATCGCGGATGATTTTCGACCAACGAACTGCCGCGATGATCGCGCCACGCGTTGTGTCGCCATTTCATAACTATTGGCGGCGCGAAAAGGCACGTATTTCGTCGACGAATTCCTTGCGGATCAAATGCGGCGGTATCGCCACGCGCGTGACATTTACCGCTCGCATCGGTACATAGATCAGTGAGTTTTTCCGGCAGTACCGGGTGATACCACACAAAATTCGTGCGGCGAAAACCGGCGCGTGTGTCGTCGTCCTGCCCCGGCACGGGATAGGTCAGCATGTGTTGGCCTTCGGGCAAACAAAACGTGTGGATCGGCACGATTTCGCTGCGCAGCGCCGGCGGAAAATCGCGCTCCTCCACCATGCCGCGCCAGGCGATGTAGCCGGCGTATTCGGGTTTTACTTCGGGCAACCACTGCCCGCGCACCGCGGACCAGATGCAATCCGCATCGATTGGAAAAT
>JAYUAH010000449.1:0-4184 GCA_043741415.1 Betaproteobacteria bacterium | reverse complement strand
ATGCGCGCCGGATCACCGCCGTACTCCGCACAATGCGCCGCCACCCAACGTATGGCCGCGCGCACTTCGGCAACGATACCGGCGAGCGTGATCGCCGGTGCCAGCGTGTAGCCCGGCAGCGCCACATGAATGCCATGCGCCAACGGGCCTGCCGCGAGAAAACTGAACGTCTCCTTGCTGCGCATTTGCCAATAACCGCCGTGGATGAACACCAGCACCGGCCCCGGCTTTCCGCTGGAAAAATAATCGATGCGATTGCGTTCGGCCGGGCCGTAGCGCAGATCAAGATGCCGTGGATGCTGCGCGCGCAACTCAACGCTGCGCGCATCAAAATCCGCCAGCAGCGCTGCGCTATTTTTGACCGCCGCGGTATTGTCATACGCCGCATCGAGCGCCGCGCGATCCATGTCGCGATAGATTGCGCTCGCGCTCACTGTTGCGCCGCCTGCGCGGCCAGGTACGCGCGCCAGCCGCCAAATTCGGAAATATCCTGCGCGCCCTGTACCGCGCACGCTTCACACAAAAAACCTTTCACCGCGCGTCCGTCTGCCAGTGTCAGCGTGCCGATGGCCAGTGGTGATGGCACCTCCGCCACGAATGCGCCAAAGGCTGCGGGCGACAGCGTCCACAATTCCACTGGTATCGCTACGCCCTCGCTCCCGACGCGCACGAGACCCGGCTTGGCCGGCACCGTTCCCGGCAGCGCATACAAGCGATAAGCCGACGCCGTGACCGTGGTTTGCAGCAGGCGTGCCCCGCGCGATGTGAGTTGATGATTGAGCGGCAATCCGGACAGATGCGCGCCCACGACAGCGAGCACTATTTCGTCGCTCGCACGCGGTAACGATTGCGATGTCGGCGCCGGCAGTTTGAAGCGCGTGGCACCCAGCGTGTGCGCACTCGCGCGATGCAAGCGGCTGCCAATGGCGGACAAAAACGCGTCGGCGTTTGCTTGCGCGATCAAGGTCACGCCCGCCGGTAATCCGTCGGCGCGAAACACACCCGGCACCGCCAGCGCGCACAGATCGAGCAGATTGGCGAAGTTGGTGTAATAACCAAGAGTCGTATTGCGCTCGATGGGCGCTGCGGCGATTTGTGCGTGCGTGTAGATGGTGCCGCTGGTGGGTACCGCGAGCACGTCCATTTTTGTCCACGCGACCTCGCAGCGGCGCTTGAGGGCACGCAAGCGGTAGAGTGCTTCAAAAGTATCGACGGCGTTCCACTTCGTCGCGGATTCGATCACTTCGCGCGTCACCGGATGCACCTCGTCCGCACGCGTGGCGAGAAAATCTTTGATCGCAACGTAACGCTCGGCCACCCACGGGCCGTCGTACAGCAAACGCGCGACTTCGGTGAACGGATGAAAATCGATTTCCACCAACGCAGCGCCGATCTCGCGTAGCTTCACCAGCGATTGGTCGAAAGCCGCGCGTGCGACATCATCGCCGAAAAATTCGCGTTGCGCGGGTGCAGGCACGCCGCAGCGAAACACGGCGCCCGCCGCCGGCAGCGCGCAAACACTCGCCGTATCGTGACGGGCATAAATATCCACCGCATCAAAGCCGCGCATCACCTCAAACACCTGCGTCGCATCATCACACGTCAGCGCGAACACCGACACGCAATCCAGCGAGCGGCAAGCGGGCACCACGCCGTGCGTACTCACCAATCCCGGCGTCGGCTTGAGTCCGACGATGTTGTTGAAGCCGGCGGGCACGCGTCCGGAACCGGCGGTGTCAGTGCCCAGCGCAAAACTCACCAAGCCCGCCGCCACCGCCACGGCGGAACCTGAACTCGACCCCCCCGAGATGTAGTCCGGATTAAACGCGTTACGCGGCGCGCCATACGGCGAGCGCGTGCCGACCAGGCCGGTGGCAAACTGATCGAGATTGGTTTTGCCAATGAGCAACGCGCCGGCATCCAGCAGACGTTGCACGGTGTGTGCAGTCGCTCGCGGCGTGTATAAATACGCCGGGCACGCAGCGGTCGTCGGGCAACCGGCAACATCGATGTTGTCTTTGACCGCGAACGGCACACCGTAGAGCAGCAGTGTTGCACCAGCGTTGCGTCGCGCTTCAAGTTCGCGCGCTTGCTGTTCCACCGCTGCTTGCGGTTTAAGGTGTATCCAAATGGGATTGCCGGCAAGCGCCGGCATCGCCGCGTAAATATCACGCGCCACAGTAGCGGGCGTCAGCGCGCCCTGCGCATAGGCGCGCGCGAGGGTGGTCAGGTCAAGGCTGTAGGCGAGCATGGATTGTGATCTGCATTCAACTTGAAATCGATGTCATAAACTCGAGCAATACGCATGCCATCCATTGGTGGCGGGATGGCGGCACGCAATGCTCTAACGCACGCCACTTTCCATAATAAAAATATCTTTTAAAATCAAATACTTATAAAATATCGCGGCTTACGAGTATTTCGCCGTCACCCCGCGCGCTGCCTCAAACAGTAAGCGATCTTGATTGCCTGCGGTAATCAGTTGCGCGCATATCGGCCATCCATGCGGGCCGGTGAATATCGACAGCATCACGCACGGCGCGTGGGTACCGGTCAGCACGCTATGCCGCGCGCGCATTTTTCAGCAATGCCAGACCCCGCTTGGCCTTGCCGCGGCGGCGTGCCGCGCGCGCTTCGAACCGCGTCTGCGCATCGAATTCTGCCAACGCAGCCGTCGCCATTTCATCAATCAATTTGGTCACGCTCAGCTTGCGCGAGCGCGCCAGCAGTTTCAGGCGATCACGTTTTGCATCCGGTAAGCGAATTATCAAAGCGGCCACAAAAACATCGGTGTCGACTACTGCGCGCATGCACAAAATGATTGCATATCTGCAATCGAATCGCAAGGGATACCCTACTGTACGACAGCGCAGAAATGGTGCGGGAATGAGAACCGCTTCCCTCGTCGCAATGCCATCACGCCCTCGTGCGGCGCGGCGGGTAGTGTTAAAGTCGAGCTTGGTCGCGGCTCTGCGTGTCGCCCTCGCCGCCTTTGCTAGATCAAGCGGCGTAACGAAAAAATAACAAGGAAAGCATGTCATGACAGGAAATGTCGCCATCATTACCGGTTCTGGTTCCGGTATCGGTGCTGCGAGTGCGCTGCTGCTGGCCCGCCACGGCTGGAACGTCGTCATCAACTATGCGAGCCGCGCCGACAACGCAAAGGAAGTCGCCAAGGCCTGCGAGGCAGCCGGCGGGCAGGCCCTGCTGTGCAAGGCCAATGTCGCCGACGACGCGGATTGCCGACGCATGGCCGCGGAGGCCATGGCGAAGTGGGGACGCATCGACGCGCTGGTCAACTCGGCGGGCACCACAAAATTTGCCGATCACGCCGACCTCGAAGCGTTGAGCGGCGACGATTTCGTCGATGTCTACCGCGTCAACGTGGTGGGGCCGTGGCAGATGACGCGCGCGGTGTTGCCGCATATGAAGGCGGGCGGCCGCGGCGCGATCGTCAACATCTCCTCGGGCGCCGCCATTCGCGGCACCGGCAGTTCGGTGGCCTATGCGACCTCGAAGGCAGCACTCAACGCGATGACGCTTTCATTCGCGCGCAATCTCGGCCCGGAAATCCGCGCCAACGTGGTGTGTCCGTCGATGGTGACCGGCCGCTGGCACCTCGAACATCTGGGCGAAGAAAAATACGAGGCGCAGTTCACCAATTTCGCCAACAGCACGCCGCTCAAGCGCCGCGTCAATCCCGAGGACGTTGCGTCCGCGGTGGTGTGGCTGATCAAGGACGCGGAGGCTGTTACCGGGCAGGTGCTGGTGGTGGATTCGGGCGCCTCGCTCGGCGCGCCTGCGCGGAGGAAGTGACGGGATGGGTTTCGGCGGGGGCAGTTTAGCCATGAACCAAGGTGGAAACTACGCCACCTTGGGGATCGTTTGAATTACAGCATACTGCTTGCGAAATTCGAGCCCGCGTTGAGGCCATGATTCCGCGTAGCGCATCAGCGCTTGGGCGCCTGCCTCGTAGTCCTCACCATTCACGCGGCAATCGGCAGCGACACTGCCGTCCGTATTACGTGCCGCAAAAAGACGAATGCCGATATACAGCTCGCTTTCGATCAAAATCTTGAACGCGTCTATGCTATTGGTAAACAAACAACACGGACAAAACGGGTGTTCATCCGTGTCTTCGGGTAACGGATTTTGTGCAAGATGCGATGTTGGCCCCATCAGTA
>JAYUAH010000448.1:0-4187 GCA_043741415.1 Betaproteobacteria bacterium | reverse complement strand
CCGGCACCGTGGCCGAAAAAATCGCGGGCCGCACCCAATCACCGCAAGGCATTATCGAAATCGAGCATCCCTCGGGAAAAATCGCGATTGATCTCGATGCCGATTTCACTCACCGCAAACAGGCACTGCGCCGCGCCGCGTTGATCCGCACCGCACGCCGTATTTTTGAAGGCCAGGTGAACGTGCCCGCAGCGATTTGGGCCGGCAAGCGCTAACCAATAAAAAATCATAAGTATTTGTTTTTAAACAATATTTTACTACGTGCCGAATAATCCTCCGCACGTTGCCATCATCGGTGGCGGTTACGCCGGCATGGCGGCTGCGGTCACGCTCGCCGAACAACAGGTAACCGTGACCGTGTATGAAGCCGGTCCCGTACTCGGTGGTCGCGCGCGGCGCGTCGACATCAACGGCGTTACGCTCGACAACGGGTTGCACATTCTCATCGGCGCGTATCACGAAACGCTGCGGCTGATCGCGCACGTTCAACCGGCTGCGGCGAATCCGCTGCTGCGCTTGCCATTGGATTGGCATATGCATCAGCACTTGCATATGCGCGCGCCCGCGTTGCCCGCACCGTTGCACCTCGCGGTGGCGCTGCTCACTGCCAAGGGCGCGAATTGGCGCGAGCGTTGGGCCGCGATGCGCATGATGCGCGCACTGCGCCAATCCGACTTCAAACTGGCGCAGGACACCACCGTCAGCGCCTTGCTCGCCCGTCACGAACAAGGGCCGGTGCTCACGCAACATTTGTGGATGCCGTTGTGTATTTCCGCACTCAACACGCCCGCGGACAAGGCCTCTGCGCAAGGCTTTCTCAATGTACTGCGCGATGGGCTCAATGCGGATCGCGCGGGCAGCGATCTATTGATCGCGCGCGTCGATCTCTCCGCGCTGTTTCCGCAGCCGGCCGCGGATTATGTGCGTGCGCGTGGCGGCGTCGTATTGACCGGACAACGTGTGACTGCCATCGATGCAACGGGCGATGGATTTCAGGTGAGCGCCGGCGGCGAATCCCACACCTTTAGCCATGTGGTTTGCGCGCTGCCCCCGCATCAGGTGAGCGCTTTTCTCGCGGGTTTCCCCGCGCTGTCGGAAACCATGGCGCTCATTCAAGCGCTGGCCTATCAACCCATTACCAGCATCTTTCTTCAGTTCGACGGCCGCGTTGAACTGCCCTCGCCCATGACTGGCGTGGCGCATAGCCTTGCGCAATGGGTGTTCGACCGCGAGGCCGTTTGCGGACAACGGGGATTGATCGGCGTGGTGATCAGCGCCGAAGGTGCGCATCAGGATTTGCCGCAAGACGCATTGGCGCAACGTGTGCTGGAGGAACTGGCGACGCGTTTCGGCCCGCTGCCGCCGCTGCGGTGGCAGCGCGTGATCAGCGAAAAAAGAGCAACGTTTTCCGCCACACCCGGATTACAACGGCCCGCGCAGCAAACGCCGCTTAAAAATTTTTGGCTCGCCGGTGATTACACCGCGAGCAACTATCCCGCCACGCTCGAAGCCGCGGTACGCAGTGGCCTCGTGTGTGCGCGCGGCATACTGAATGGGTGAGCGGCGTTATAATATTCGAAATAGTTCAACTAGAAGCCACGTCAAAAGCTTCCCTCACCCCAACCCCTCTCCCAGAGGGCGAGGGGCTTTTCACCCTTCTCCCTCCGGGAGAAGGGCCGGGGAGGTGGGAAAGGAAGCACGGTGATCAGTTTTTGACAGGACTTCTTGCCACGCACCAGGAGCCCAACAGTGTCACAACGCGAATCGATGGAATACGATGTCGTCATCGTCGGTGCCGGCCCGGCCGGACTTGCGGCGGCCATCCATCTGAAGCAACTCGCCGCCGAGCGCAGTCACGAGATCAGCGTCTGCGTGATTGAAAAAGGCTCCGAAGTCGGTGCGCATATTTTGTCGGGCGCGGTGATGGATCCGCGCGCGCTGAACGAGTTGCTGCCTAACTGGAAGGAACTCGACGCCCCGCTCAATACACTGGTAAGCGAAGACAAATTTCTGTTCCTCACCGAAACGTCGTCCGTACAGTTACCGACCTTCATGCTGCCCGGGTGCCTGCAGAATCACGGCAACTATGTCATCAGTCTCGGCAACGTCTGCCGCTGGCTGGGCCAACAGGCCGAGGGTTTGGGTGTCGAAATCTTCCCCGGCTTCGCCGCGGCTGAAGTGCTGTTCGACGACAAAGGCACGGTGGTCGGCGTCGCCACCGGCGATCAGGGCATCGGCCGCGACGGAAAACCGACCGATGCGTATCAACCCGGCATGGAGCTGCGCGCGAAGTACACACTGTTCGCCGAAGGCTGCCGCGGCCATCTCGGCAGGCAGTTGCAGGACAAATACAAATTGCGCGCGGGCGTTGAAACGCAGCTCTATGGCATCGGCTTGAAAGAGCTGTGGGAAATCAAACCCGAAAAACACAAACCGGGTTTGGTCGTCCACACCGCCGGCTGGCCGCTGCAGAACGACACCTACGGCGGCTCGTTCTGCTATCACATGGAAAACAATCTGCTGGCGATCGGCTTTGTGGTGGGCTTGGGTTACACCAATCCGTATCTGAGTCCCTATGAAGAATTTCAGCGCTACAAAACGCACCCCGCGATTCGCACGTATCTCGAAGGAGGCAAGCGGATTTCGTATGGCGCGCGCGCCATCAATGCCGGCGGCTTGCAGTCGCTGCCGAAGCTGGTATTTCCGGGCGGCTGTTTGATTGGGGACGACGCGGGGTTCCTCAACGCTTCGCGCATCAAGGGCAGCCACGCCGCGATCAAGTCGGGCATGCTGGCTGCGGACGCGGTGTTTCAGTCCGTGCGCAAAGGCCGCAGCGGCGACGAGCTCAATGATTACCCGGTGGCCTTCGAGGGCAGTTGGCTCTACGACGAATTGCATCTCGCGCGCAACTTTAAGCCCTTGATGAGCAAGGGCTTGGTGATGGGCACGCTGTTGTTCGGCATCGACCAGGTGCTGCTACGCGGTAAGGCGCCGTGGACACTGCATCACCACGGCCCGGATCATGAGTCGCTCAAGACCAAAACGGAATGCGAACCCATCGTCTATCCCAAGCCCGATGGCGTCATCACCTTTGACCGGCTGTCGTCGGTGTTTGTTTCCAACACCAATCACAACGAGGATCAGCCGGTACATCTCACGCTGAAAGACGCCTCGGTGCCGATCAAGGTCAATCTCGAATTGTATGATGCGCCGGAGCAGCGCTATTGTCCGGCGGGCGTGTACGAAATCGTGCGCGATAATGACGGCAACAATCCGCGCCTGCAAATCAACGCGCAGAATTGCGTGCACTGCAAAACCTGCGACATTAAAGATCCCACGCAGAATATTGTGTGGGTCACGCCGGAAGGCGGCGGTGGACCGAACTACCCTAATATGTAGGGCTTAATCGGTAGAGAGGCGGCCGTGTCTAGCCGCCGAGCAGCGCCTTCTTCAACGCGCCTTCTGCGGGCTTCTCACCCAGCCAGATGTGCAACAGCGCGGTGTAAAACTCGTCACCGGCGATCACCCCTTTGGCGTCGCCGTTCACCGTGACCCGCGTGCCGGTCATCGGCACGTAGTCGAGCAGAATCACATCGCCGCTTTTCGTGGCCTTCACCGTTCTGAATATACCTTCGAACTGCTTGATCTGCAGCTCCAGCTTGGCCATTTGCTCGGCGGTGTGATTGCTTTTGAGTCCATCGTTGAGCGCCGCAAACAATTGCTCCGACGCCACCTCGCGCAACAGATGCAACGCGACACGCTTCGCACCGGCGTCGCTGAAAATTGCATCCGGCGCCGTGCGCTTTTGCTGCAAATAAAGCGCGCCGACATACACTTTGAACACCAGCCGCGTGCGCACACCAGCGCCGTTCAGCGTGAGCTCCGGCCCTGCATCGCTCACGCGGGCCTTGTCCGCGAGCTTGACACCCTCGACCTCAGCGGCGCCGGCGAAGCCGCTGAGGCAAACTATCAAAACAATCGTAAGTATTTGATTATAAACAAATTTCATGACAATCTTCGCAATCGACCGCGATCATCGAAATAACTTGAACTCGCTCGTGCCACCGAGCATCGCATCGCGCAGACGGCCATCGACGGGCTTCACACCGATCCAGATACGCAGCAACGCGCGAAAAAAATCCTCGCCCGGGATCACCAGTTTTTCTTCACTGTTGATGCGGATATGC
>JAYUAH010000447.1:0-1669 GCA_043741415.1 Betaproteobacteria bacterium | reverse complement strand
AATTGGCTCCAATTGGCCGGATAATCCGCTGCAACTTGCTCGACGTCATCTGACATTTCGACATTCTGCCGCAAGTGGAGCTAAGTGGATAGCCCTTTTTTATATACAGTTTATATGCTATCACCTTCCCATGTCCGTCCTGCCCGCACTTCCCGCTTACGCCGAGCTGCATTGCCTCAGCAATTTCACTTTCCTGCGCGGCGCTTCGCACGCGGAGGAACTGGTGGCGCGCGCTGTCGCACTGGACTATTCGGCGCTGGCGATCACCGATGAATGTTCGCTCGCGGGCGTGGTGCGTGCGCATGTGGCGGCGAAGCAGGGGGGCATATTCGACCAACCGTGGTACTTCCAAAATCACAACGATATGCAGCATCAATCTATTTCGAAAAACCTCGTTCACGTATTCGGGCATCAGCGCACCTTTGCCCTTAGCCATTCGTCCACAAGACGCGCAACGACAAGGTTATTCATTTCGGACGGAATCCCATGGCCATTGCCGCGGATGCCTCGCGCTTCGAGGCGTATGTGTTCATTCGTAATGCCGGCTTGCGCGAGATACTTTGAGGTGCAGTGATCGTACGGCGCATGATATGACGCCTCGCCGGTAATAATCGCAACCGGAATCCCACGCAAATTTGGAAGGGAACGAGGAGTGCCCGCCTGCAAATTGCACAACACCAGATCGGGTGCATCGGGACTGGCCTGTTTTTCGTAACGCAGTTCCTTGGGGTCGCTTACCGGCGGATCATAAGTGATGCGGATATCGGTCGGCCCCCACAGTCGCGCCGGGCCTTTCCCCAGGACCGCAAGTTCGAACGGGGGGCCAGACGGCTCGATAGCGATAATGCCGCGCACGAGCTTGGGGCGTACATCAGCAAGCAACCAGCCAAACGGTCCTGCCTGGGAATGTGTGAAGATAATGGCCGGGCCGATGCGATCCAGCAACGCGGCGCCGGCGTTCTGCACCAGTTGCTGCGTCTCAGCATTGCTGGCGAGATACGCAACAGTCCTCGCGTGAGCGGCATCGAACACAGGGTTGCCACGTCGCCCACGGTTTGTGCCTTCACCGGGATACTGGGTATGCAACTTAGCCTGCGGCCAGGTCCCCAATTCCGCAGTGGCCGTACTGTTGCGTTCCGCGCCTGCCGCAGTGGCGCGAATCTGTTTACCTTGTCGCTGAGCATCATAGGCAGAGCGCCCGCGAGCCGGCTGATCGGTAATGTAGACAATGTAGCCTTGGTCGACAAAGAAATGTGCCCAGCCACGCCGGCCGTCAGGCGTCTGCATCCATGTAGTCCCTGTCGAACTGGCGCCATGGAAGAAGACAATCGGATAGGGGTGTCGTACTTCGCGCGGCACCCACACTTCAACATACATCTGACCGACCATCGCTTCGCGGCCTGGCTCGCCAGCATAGCTGCCCCCGGCGTAGAAGTAGCCTTGGCGTGCAATATTGCTTTCAATTGCGCGCACTCCCGCTGGAACACTCGCCGCTGTTCCTACACCGGCAGGCGTAGTGCCCGCACAACCCGTTATCAATACGCCCAACCCTACCGCCAGGATGATTTTCAGTAACATTTGCTGTTCCCCTTTTTGTTGACTCTCAAACAAAGTGCCCGGATTTGCCTGACCGTAAGACTCAAACCGTCAATCAAACCACCGCCGCTTG